>CALKNI010000060.1 GCA_938091115.1 uncultured Pirellulaceae bacterium
ACCGGGCCGAATTTGAAGTCAATGTCGCTGGCGGCAACCCGGTGATTTTAGACGTTATCCATCTTGGCTGCACCACAAACTGATGACTGAAACCAATGCCAATCCTTACCAGTCTCCCACTGCGGTCGGAGAAGCAAGGAGCGCGTTTCCTTTCGTTTTGCTGTCGATCTTTCTAGTCCTAATTCCATGCTGGATACTGTCTGCCCTTTTTCGAGTCGTGAACATCTTCACTGCCACTTACGGCGATTTCCAACTTATTGAGGGACGATTCAACGACTTGTTCGATTCCCTTTCTGGGATGCTGATATTCGCAATGTACATTGCGCTCGACATCGTCGCGCCGCTAATGATCGCGAGGCAACTGAACGCCCGCTCGCCTCAAGCGACAGATAGCAGTCACTATTTACGAAATATCTGCAGGCTTCTTGGGTTTGCGAATGCCATTTTCTTGATTTGGCTAATAGGCTACTTCTGGATCATGATTCACTGACAAAATCCAACGAAGATGCTGGACTCAGCCGAATCAAACCTTTAACGTGAAGTCACGTAAATCCATTCGCACGATGGATAACAATGCGATGGACCGAAGCGGGTTTGACCGTCGCGTTGGGCTTGAAAAACTATTGGCAATTTACGATGACTGGCCCGCTCGGTCATCTCGGACGTTATGCGGATCGGATTAATATTGACAATGCGACCCGGACAGATCCAGCCAAACGAGTTTGAGCTTGCGATCCTCGATCGCCTCGCGACAAAAGTTCCCCCCATACGTGAGTCTATCGATGAACTTCACGTACTTAGTCGAGAGTATACTGGAGTTGGAGGCTACACGAATTTCGTCAACGGTAATTCATCAGATGGATCTTCTGGCCAGCATATTGGATTGGACGACCTGATCACGATGCCGGGCGTGCCAAACGGGATGGGTGCGGTTCTCTTTTGTGAGGGAGGTCGCCCAAAATGCCTGGAGGTTTATACCTTTGGCGGTGATCATTGGGATGGCGACTACGAAGGTTTCGCAATCGAACCAACCGCATAACAAATCGGTGAACCGGAGCCGAATTGGCCGTGTCGTTTTTTCACTGATATACTTATGCTTCGGGCTGAACTGTCGGCCCGGTTACCTAATACGTTATCTTGTCAAATCATTGGTTGAGAATCATGACTGACAACCCATATTCCACCCCCCGCCAACTCCTCGCGTCGGATGGAGTTCCGCTGGATCAGCGCCGACCGTTATGGCGGGCGTATTGGTTTGCTCCCGCTGCCGCTCCAATCGCATTTGTTGTACTGCTGTTCGTGGTTGGGGCATGTTGCACGGCGCTAGGCATTGCCATCAATCCGGCGAGCTTTGTTGTGCTTCCAGTCGTTGCGATGACTGCCGGAATGCTCATCTGTTACCTTGTTGCCGGGTGCATCGGCATGCCCATCGCATTTCAACTAAAGAAACGCGATAAGCTGAATGGCTTCACAGTTCATGCAGCAGCATTCGGTTGGTCATCGTTTGTGGCACTCGTTGTCGGTCTACCAGCGGCACTTTACGGCGGTGCACCATGGTATCAGGTTCCGCTGGCTCCTCTTATTTTGTTGCTCGTCGTCGCACCACCTGTCTTGGTGTCAGGGACTGCTTTTTGGTGGCTCGTCAAGAGAGGTGGCGGTCTGTCCGTGAACCAGACAAGATAACAAAGCCGTGAACCGGAGCACTCATTCACGCAGCAACTGAAATCAGAGTCTTCCGTTCGTGCCCGGTTACGGCAGACGTTATCTGGCTAGGAGCAGTGATGGAAAATCCATGTCAGGCACCGAACGCTGAACCACTGGAATCGTCGGCAACGAAACACCGGAGTTTTCGCTTGACTTCGAGATCGGCATCACCTGACGCACGCTTTTCGGTTGAACCATTCCGCGACGCGATCGTTTTTACACTCGTTCAACAGGTTCCGTTGTTGATGCTGTCGGCACTGCTACTTGATGGTGGGTTGGTATTCAAACGTGTTGCGATCGCATCCATCGCATTTTGTATCCTAACTCTAGTAATCATGGTTCGACGTGGGCCAAACATACCGGACACTGACATACTCCTCGTCAAATGGGGATATTTGCCGGTACTACTCGTCACTTGTATACTCTGGATGGTTGCTTCGGCAATCATGTTTTGACCTAAACCTACACCCGATCGCCAGATAACAAACGGATGAACCGAAGTCGCCGACAGCGCGGGCATTGAATGGTGAATCATTTCCGGCGACTCGGTTATCCTGAACGTTATCCCGTGGTACCTCTAAATGCGTTTACTTTTTGCGACGACATGGTCAATCGTTATGATTGCGGGATGCGGTACCGAGCCACAAACAAGTAACCAAAAGACGCCTGTCAATGAACCAATCTCTGCGTTCACATTTGAACAATCGAAAAACCGGATACTGCTTGATACGCGTATCCCGCCAAAGCAAATGCGACGATTCGATATTGGACTGGGATCAATAACGATCGAAACGATATCAGCCTCCGACAACGTTTTGACAATTTACTATACGCCCGAAGTCGAAGGGGGATACACGACCTACCTATGTCGGCTACCAATTTCCAAAAAACCCGTTACGTTCGAAATCGATCCATCTGGTTGCCCTGGTAATACCTCGTTCAAACTTGAGGAATGCAAAGTCCTGAAAACTGGTAGTCTGCACTTCGATGAAAACTGACAGCGTCCTATTCGCGGGATAACAATGCGATGCACGCGAAGTCCGGCTTGCGCGTGGTTTTGAAATGGAAGATCTATCGCTCGGACTCGGTGGTCGCGGCCGTTATCCGGCACGGAGAAAGGCGAAACACAGTGCGAATCAGTTGTCTCATATTCCTGGCCGTGGTGTCGCTCCTGGCGTTGTCATATTTTCTAAACGCATCGGCCGTTGAAGAAAACGCGTCAGCACGTACAGCACTCATGTACGCGCGCGAGTGTGAAAAGCATTTAGGCCCGTTCCCAACGTTTCGTTACGAGGATGCTATCGAAATTCCAATCACTCAGAACGGAAAGCGAGTGATTGTCACAGCAGAAAATATCGGGAAGAACTTGAAGTCGTGTGACAAGCCAGCGGCTTTTGGCGCTCCGTGCCAACTGGGCAATCGTGTGGGACGTTACCAAGGAGTCAAAGCGGATGGTTCGCCCAACCCCGATGTCGTCTTCGTGACATTTTTTCGTGATGGCGGCTTGGGTGTCATTGGTCACAATATGAAGACAGGGGCCACGTGTTTCCTGTCCGTCCAGGATGAGTTTGATCCCAAACAGGGCCTGCCAACTCCAAATGAGCCAAAATATAACAAGGCGTGGCAGCCACCGTTGGTGGTTGGCAGAGATGGGTGCGTGAAGTGCCACATGGCTGATCCGTTTTTGCATTCACCATGGATTGATCAAGTGCGTGACCCGAAGAACCCGGAGGAGCCACTCGTGCCTCTCATCGCAGACGTTGATTCGCCCTACTTTGTAATTGGAAGAGAATTCCCTACTCCGCCGGGCAGGAGACCCGGGGCGATTCACGCAACTATTCCGAAACACCTAGAAGGAAATAAGTGTGTCGAATGCCATGCTCCACAATGCGTTCCCGAATTCTTCAACGTCAAACTAGACGAGTTGAAAATGTCCGCCCCCTTTCATACGATGGAAATGGAGACCAGAAATCAATGGGTCAAGGATCGGGAAGCCATTCGAGAGTATTGCCGATCATTGGACATCCAGTACTTCGAGCAGGAAACCGAAGGGGAATAACATTCGGGCGCCCAAATGCTGGATAACAAGACGATACCCACGGAGCGGCGAAGTCCGTGCGTTTTGGAATGGAAAATCACTTGTCGCCGCCCGGTGATCACCGAAGTTACTTGGCGTAATTCCTGAACTTTACATTTAACCTGCGAAGATTCCATGTCAAACCTTCGATGCCTCCTGGTTCTGTTGATAGCGACGCTAATGTTCTGCACAACAGCAGAATTCGCATTTGCCCAGAAACCTAATAGAAATTTCGTTGAGATCGAATTTCCAATAGGCGATATCGAGGTCATTTTTGTCGAATCATCGCGAGGCATGATTTTGGTTGCCACCAGTGGTACGATTCGAATGAGCGCTCGTAGAATTTACTTTGGGGATGGAGAAAAGGCTGTGAAGTATGAGGCTTCCAATTCCGGCATCGAGACACCCAGTAGTAACAAGAAAATAGGTGGCGGCTTCAACATTGACGACGGAATAACAATAATTGCCGAATCAAGAAAACTGGAGGAATGGGGCGCTAAACCGAACGAAATCTATGTCAGGGTCCCCAACATAAAATTCAAAACTAAAGACCCGAAACGAAAAGCAAAAACCAAGTAACAATTTGATGCACGCGAAGCCAGGCTTGCGTGCCGTTTTTTCTGCTTGCACGATCTATCGTCCCGCATCGGTGATCACAGACGTTCGTCGTGTCAGGAAAATAGGTAATACTATGCGATTACACATTGACCTCTCCCGCCATTCCGCGATTCTCGCCTCCGTACTCCTAATCACGCTTGTGGGGTGTGACGCAATGCTTCGAACAGCGACGCGAGAGGCAAAACCGCTTACGTACGTCGGCCAAGTTCAGCTTGGCAAGCCGACGACGAACGAAGGCGGCCGCGTGGTGGTTCCGTTGAAGTACAATGGCGGTGAATGGGGCGGGAACTCCGCGATTGTCCCTGTTGATGTGAAGGCTGCAGTCAAAGATGCGGACATCAATATAACTGTTGTTACTTCAGTCGCCACGAATTCAAACGACAAGGACGGTTACGAGTTCGTACTGCCAAAACACACCACTGGGAAATACGATGTGTTCTACTGCGATCCCGACGGTACTAAGCACGATATCGGCGAATTGGAGATCACCGACTGATTTTGGAACGCCGTCTACCGAAGCTGTCGGCAACACACTTACGAACGTAAAATCTTCGCCGCGTCACCGTTTGACATTCCAAAACGAAGGTGCGTCGCTGGTGAATCGACGCGGCGAATAATGCCGTGAACCGGAGCGGCGAAGTCGGGCGGTTCTGAAATGGACAATCTTTCGTCGCCACCCGGTTACGTCTAACGTTAGATGCTATGAGACAGATAAAGAAAAAACATACATCAGAAGAAATAATTGACTTAGTAAATAGGTATTTAGAAAAAGATGAAAAATCTAAGGCTAGATACATATTGACCTTAACAACACGTTTCAGGATTGAGAAAAAAAGGAAATTGTATAAGGTTTACGTAAATTAAAAGTAGAGGATACAATCGCGACCGATTTAACAGATATTAATAAATTTGGTTGCAGTTTTGGCCCTGCAGCTGCGTTGCTTGTTCATTAATTTACTATTTCATTTTTTAAAGTGGCATCTAACAAAGCGCTGCAACGGACCCTAAAGTACTGCTGTGATTTGCAATTTCAAAAAACAGCCGCGATGCGTTATCATGTTTACTTAAGGGCGTCTCACAATCGGGCCGCTGAGCTACAACGTTATCTGGCAAACCCATTATCCCCAAACGCATATGGAGGCCTGCCTTCGCTTCAGCAACTGAACAACGCCTCGCCCGTGATCTCCGCACCGTCCTGCAGAAGATTGACGTTGGCGACCACATTGTAGATTCAGATGACCTTCGTGAGGCTATGTCCTTCCTAGAATACTTCATCCCACAAGTCCTGGGTGAGCTGCATCCCGAATGGAAACACGAGAGTCTCGACGGGGTGTTCCCAGAGATCGTAACCAAGAAGGCGAAATACGAAATCGAGATCATTGGCACATGTATCATCATATCCGACCAAGCAATGGTGCCAACGTATAATTGGATTCGTGTGTCCGCAACTGATGATGTAATCGAATCAATGCAATGTAAACTCGGCGAACTCACCGGCGACACAATGGACCGTGTCCCATATGGTTCAAATTCAGGTTGCCGCATTCCAATTGCGTCGCGCGTGGATTCGGTCAAATGGGCATACCATGTCGGTTTTGGGCTCGACAAAACCTCAACGCAACACTGACAGTAGATAACAATCGCATGCACCGGAGTTGCCGTCCGGGCCGAATTTGGAAGTCAACGTCACTGGCGGCAAACCGGTAATTTACAGCGCTATTCGGCCCTCGCAAATTTCGCCGAGGTTCGCTACAGCAAAGCACCACAAAAAATGAATATATCGACACCCGATGACCGAGCCGCGTGGCATTTTCCGGCATTTCTCGCATTAACATTCGGGGCAATGGTCGTATGGCCTTTACTCGGCATAGCTGCGAGTTTTCCAATGTTCGACAAGATTTCAGAGGCGGTGCTGTTGTTTGGTGGACTTACTGCACTGCTTCTCTTGCCCGTCTACGTGATTCTTCCCCTGAGCGAGACTGTATTTGGTATTGCCATCATCGCAATCTGGCTTTTTATCTGGATTGGCGGTTCATTATTTTTCATGCCTCGCTCGCGAACACGGCGTGTACAGATCATCGTCTTGGCCGTCTTGTCCGGCATCTCGCTGTGTCAGTCGGCTTTTGCTTTTCTGATGATTCTTGGCAAAAACGTATAGGCCATTCGTTTCGATAATCGGGCGACGACCCCAAAAAAGGCTGCATCACCGAGTGCGACTCGGACCGCTGCGACGAGACGAACCATGTTTGGGACTGGTTGTTCAGGAAGAAGCGGTGAATTTTACATATGACATTTGCGTCAAGTGAGGGTCCGGGAACATTTACTGACGAACTCGCGGTGGAATCGGTCGTTGATTGGTCTAGACCGGACACTATCATGACATAACAATGGGCTGCACACTAAGTCGCGGGCCGCGCGGCTTTTAAAATCAATATTGTTTGCCGAGGCCCGGTGAACGTTGCCGTTATTCCGCCTATGACTCGCTACATTATTCTGATACCGCTCGCGTGGCTAGCTGGAGTCGCGGCGTACAACGGTATGCTGGCCGTATTGTGGGGCCAAACGGTTGGTATGGATTTGGCAGCCGTTCTGTTCTGGTCGCTTTTAGCATTCCTCATGACGGTGCCTTTGATTTACCTACCGATTTTAACCTTAGTGAAGGCTGTTCTTGGAGGGTATCGACCGCTACTTGCCTTTCCCACGGTGGCCGCATTGGTTGGGATATTTCCAACTGCGATGATTGTGTTTTGGTGGGGTGGCGGAACACCTGGAATGCTTGCTCCCGAAGCAATGGTATTTTACTTCTCCTTTGCAGTTATCGGGATCGTTTTGGGAATTGGATATGCATGGCCTCGCAAATTGGCGAAATAACAAGGCGATGCGTGCTAAGCTGCCGACGGTGCATGTTGGAATCACCGATCCTGTCGGAGGATCGGTGATCAATCGTTATGACACTTAGCTGATCATTAAATTTTTTGCCGCTCTGCGTTCTGTAATTCGTTGTATTGAAATTTTGAATTACTTGAAATCTGAGTTGTTGATGTCAATAATGGCAACCGACGAGGTCGGAGTGTACCCGACAGCATAAGTTGCGCTACAGCCTCTGTAGATTTAAATTTATTATCTGGCGTAAAATAACAATCGGTTGAACCGGAGCGGTGACAAATCACCTTTTCGCTTCGCTCGGAATTGCTAAACACACGCCCGGTTACACTAAAGTTTATGCGTCGAGAAAAGAGGACCCCATGAGATTACTCACAACTGCTCTGGCAACGGCGACATTGCTCATACTGGGGGCATTCGCCGTCGGCCGATCCGCTGAGCCGTCCCCTGATCAAGAAACCGCGGACATGCAGCCGGTTGAGGAGAGCATCAACGTCCACATGTCGTCTCTATTTAAGCCGTCTTACCGAAGGTTAAAGCCGTTGATGGTTTCTGAACCAACAGATGCGGCAGGCTGGAACAAGATGCGATCAGAAGCGTTGTTGCTGGCAGAATGCGGCAGCAATCTTACTCAGTATCATTCTTCCAATGGATTCAATCCTGATGCAAAGAAGAACTGGCCCAGAAACAGCGCTGACGTAAAAAAACACGCAGCTGCGTTGTACAATGCAGCCAAGAAACAAGACTTCGACAATGCCAAACGCAGCTATACTTCGATGACCAATAGTTGCAACGCCTGCCACAAGTCGGAAGTGTCGCTTGGTAGTCCACCGATGCTAACTCCGTTTGGCAAAGGAATAACGGACATCTACATCGTCATCCCAAAAGTGATCGATTAGTGAATTCCGTGGCTGCAAATCATGAATTCACCTCACAACGAACGCCTAACAAAAAACTCAATCGAATTGCCGTCCGGGCTGTATCTGGAATCGAGGTCGCAGGGAAACGCGAGGCCTGTTCCTTAACTTCGAATAGCCCAACGCATTTTGGCTGAGGCAGACCGAGAGTTGGCTCTGATCTCCTGTCCGGTTGGACGTATGACATCTGGCGCGATCTCGCGGTAAACCCCACTCCGAAATCCGTCGCGAAAGTGATGCTTCACGCGCCGATCCTCCCCGGAGTGGAAACTTAAAATAGCGACTCTACCCCCTGAAAGGAGGCAGTCTGGGAGACGTCGCAGGAAGGTGTCGAGGGCGTTAAATTCTTCGTTGACGGCAATCCGAATGGCCTGGAAAACGCGAGCCAACGTAGATCGGCGTCCAGCTTCAGTAATGTCCTCGGGTAACGCGCTCTCAATCGCTCTGCGTAGCTGCCCAGTAGTATCGATAGGTTCTCTCGAGGAGAACTGGACGAGGATTGCGGCAATCTGTTCCGCAAGTGGTTCGTCGCTCCCGTCAATCAAGACGCGTACCAGCTTGTCGAAGGGACAGCGTGTTAGCCAATCTCGAGCGCTCAAGCCGCGTTTGGGATTCATCCTCATGTCCAGCGGCCCGTCGTGTTTGTAAGAAAATCCGCGAGCGGGGTTATCTATCTGCATTGAGGATAATCCGAGATCGGCAAGCACGAAGTCCACGCCTTCGTGCCAACCTACCTGTGGCAGCATGCCCGCGAGTCCGGCGAAGTTACAGCGGCGGACGATGAGTGTCTCCGTTCCGAATCCGAGCCCTCGCAACCGCTCCTCTGTCAGGGGGAGTTGCAATGCATCTACGTCGAGTGCAAGGAGTTGACCACCAGGCTGAAGTCCTGTTAGCAGCATCTCGCTATGTCCACCATGCCCGAAAGTTACATCCACGCCTCGCTCGCCAGGCTGAGGCGCAAGAAACTCGATTGTTTCTTTGACGAGGATTGGGCGATGTTGACCAGCCGGCGTCTTTCCAGAGTCAATCAGCTTTGCAATCGTCTCCGGATCGGGTGAAGAAGAGAGTTCTTTGTACTTCTCATCAAAATTGCGGGGATGCGTGCCGCGGTAACGTTTTCGGCGACGAAAAGGCTCTCCCTTCGCAGGCTCATTGTTGGTGGGCTCATCGACGGTCATCAGGTGTGAAATCCCTCTGCTTATTGTTTGGTAAGCCACTTTGTTGTGCGGCGAGCGAAGTCGCTTCCACTCACAGCCTTGTTACTTGGCATCAACAATCTAGCGATCCTTCCTGCATAGTCAATTGGCTAATAACATGCAGGGAGCCGATGGAAGCCATTCAATCAAATTGAAAAGCGTCTGTCTACGCGACAATTCCTGATAAGTTCATCTAGTCCTTTGCACGATTCCGCAGTTGTATTGACTCCGCAGTTGTATTGACTTTGAAGCCAAAGGGCCTTGAGATCCCGGAAACGAGTTTACTTGAATTTTTTTTTCTGGTTGTTGAGCCGTTTCTCGGTGAGTTGGTCGTTTGCCTGAACTGTAACGATGCCCTCTGTTTGTTCGTGTGTTCGGAATTTATAATCTTGTTATGTTTCAACTGCAGTGCACCGTACGAGATTGCCAACAACTGCTGGAGCAGCGCGGGCGCGAGCTGGTCTGCTACGCTGGCCATTGTTTTGATCAAGCCAAACAGGGCTATTGGAATCTGCTGCAACCTCAGGATAAGAAATCCAAGAATCCTGGTGATTCGGAGGATGCTGTTTTGGCTCGGCATCGTTGGCTTCAATATGGGCACGCCAATTCACTGATAGAGACCCTGCGTCCGTGGTGCGCTACCAGCGATCTGGAGGCAAATTCAAGAACACTTGATTTAGGGTGTGGTGAAGGCTCGTTTGGTCCCGCCTTGTTTTCCAGCGAAGCCAATTCCTATTGCGGTATTGACCTTTCCAAACGCGCCATCAAATTGGCTGCACGTGGCTGGCCTGAAGCGACCTGGGTGTTAGCAAACGCGGATCGTATTTTACCGGCGGCCGATCAAAGTGTTCACCGAGTAGTATCACTATTCGGTCGACGTCCCATCTCAGAAATTCATCGTGTTCTTGTGGCTGGTGGAATCTGTGTGGTTGGCGTGCCGGGTGAAGACGATTTAATCGAGCTTCGTGAGCAAGTCCAGCAAACTGGCCAGCGCCGCAGTCGATGGGAAGTGATTGCCGACGATATGAGCCAAGCCGGCATGGAAGTGATTGACCAAAAACATTGGCACACCACCGTCAACTTGGATCCAGACGCAATTGCAGACGCTTTAGCGATGACCTACCGTGCGGTGCGGCATTCCCAGAAATCCCGCCTAGATGCCGTCCAGGCTATGAACGTCACGCTCGCGGCGGACCTTCTCTTACTGCGACGAAACTAGCAAACTGGATAATCAAATGCCGAAAACAGAGAGCGTACGAGATGATCGCGAATCGCCAACCTTGGTCGGTGCGGTACGCAATGGTGTTTGGAGCGGCCTAAAGTGGCCGACAATTATCGTTGGGCCGTTTTGTTTGTTTGGGGTTTTTCTTCAATTAATCACAATGTTTCGATTTCTGTTTCTCGATGACACTCGAGTGCTAGACAACGTCAGCGAGGTAACTATCTCTCCAGTTTTGCTTATTTTCTCAGCATACTTTTTATTTTGTTGCTATGGAATAATAATTGGAGTGTCGCTGTCGTTGGTTCGATTCTTTAGACCTGAAGATTGAGTTGGGATATAACAATGTGATGCGCGCGAAGCCGGACTTGCGCGTGCTTTTGAAATAGACGATCGCTGATTCCGGCTCGGTGATTGCTGATGTTATCAAGCTAAAACAAAGCCTGAACTTATCCCTTGGTGTTTTGCGAAGGCTGTTGTCGGTGACGGCAATCAATTGGAATGCGGCCTTCAGTGGATCGCATTTCGTCGTACCCGAGAGTCTGACTTTTGACAGAGGTGGGTTGCCGACAAACTTATTTGGACAGAAGATTATGCCGAAACCTACTCGTCGCAAGTTACTCCAAGCCGGGGTCGCAATGGGAATTTTTCCTGGAACGGTGTCGCTGATGCATGGGTGCCAAAAATCCAGCACCAGTACACCTCAGCAGGTGGAATCCAACGAAACTTCGCCCTTTAAAACTCAATTTTCAAATTCAGGTACTGCAGGAGACCCGATGAAAGTCCAATACCTTGAGATTGTGACACCTGAAGTCGATGCGATTTGTCTTCAATACTCAACTATCTATGGCATCAGCTTTAGTGAACCCAATGCCAACTTTGGCGGCGCTCGCACCGCGAAGCTGGATGGTGGTGGCTTGATCGGTGTTCGCGGCCCGTTACGGGATACTGAAACACCGGTCGTCCGCCCGTATATGCTAGTTGAAGACATCGATTCTGCGGTCAAGTCTGCCGTTGAAGCGGGTGGTGAGGTCGCGATGCTACCGATGGAGATTCCTGAACATGGTATGTTTGCAATTGTAATTCACGGCGGCATTGAGTTTGGGTTTTGGGAAAAATAGAATCACACCAATGGCAATTCACCCTAGGAAGGCATGTGAATCCTGAGTGACCGTGCACATTAAATAAAGGATAGTCGGCTATTTGTTCGCGGACGCCTTGCATTTCGATAAATAATTCCATTACTCAATTCCAACGGTTAATTTGAGCAGAATTCTTTACTTGTTGGCTATGTATACCGGTATCCGTGCAGCGGTCAATCAAATTCGCGGTTTCTTTTTACCGCGGATGCGAGTCTCGATTATCCACGGACGTACTTTACGGCTAGATTCTTTAAACGAAGTCAAGATTTGTGTTAATGCGAGGTTGCCTTCAAAAACGCTTGGAGTAGGTGCAAAAGCCGGGATGGTTTCAAGCTATTTGCTTTCCCCGGGGATTCCCAAACCGCTTTACTGGCTGATTCGCCTGACAAGTCATTTCGGGACTGGCCATATTGAAATAGCATTTTACGAGGATGGTGAAAACGTAGTGTTTTTTGCCATCCGAAATATACTTCGATCCAACCTTGATCGTTTGGGCATAAGGAAACATTTTCGGAATCTCAAACTTAATTCGAATGAAGATGAAATCGTAGTTATCCGAGCAATATTTCAAGCACTCGGTTCACGTGGTATAAAAACCAGAATTGCGCCGCCCGCGGAATGCATTGAACTGGCGATTGATAAGTCCTTATTGAATCAAACTACACGTGACCAAACCATCGAGTCAATGATGCGAAGGTATCGACGAATTGAAAGGCGGATTGAGATGCCTAAAGCCATGCTGCAGGCCAAACTGGACTAACAGGTACTTTTGATGATGTTAACAAGTGTGCCATTCCAGTTTGATTCAATGATCGTGTTCTTTCGGGGATAATCGGGTTTCATGTTTGGTTGACTGTACGACACGTAGTTGAAGCAGTCGCATGAATCCAATACGATTTAAAGCGATCAATCGTGGCTCGTCAGTGCAATGACCACCTCTGAATTTTACCCTTAATTCCCTTTGGCTCAGTTCGCTGTAACGGCAGGGCCTATGGGCGGAGCCAATCTGAAGTCACCAAGCTCGCAGTGAAAGAACTTAAGAATGCATGTAATTTGGGGGATTGTAATGGCGTTTGTCGGATTGTTTATGCTGATTTGCGGCACCATGAAGAGCGAGTTTGTGGTCTATCGTATGCTTGTTGGAAAATCGAAATCACTTTGGGGCGAAAATGTGCATCGGTTTTATCAGTGTGCCGGCTTTGCTGTTTTTATTGTCGGCGCTTTAGTTGCACTCAAAATAATTGGTAGGTAGCGTTTCTTTATTTCTACTATCAATTTGCAGATCTTCAAAAGTGCGTAATTGTAGTTGTCTGTATGCCACCTAGTAGTCGACAGGGAAATTGCAAGAAAAGGCAGATGAGAGCCAATCCGTAAATTGCGAAATGAGCTGCTTTGGCCTCTCCTTTATCCGCGGCGATTGTTTATTTTTCAACCTCGTTTGTTTAGATTTAAATGGGGTCTGCTAGGCCATGTCGCTTATCAACGCGGTGCACCAGGTAGTTTTTTAGCGGGAGTTTTCGTGACTCGGTTCAAACAATTAAAAGAGCTTCGTCGTGCGGTTAAATCTGGCACTAAGCAGGAGTTGCAGCACGCGATTGACTATTGTGAGATGCGGCTCCGCTTGTCGACCAAGAAGCACCACACAAAACATTGGCGTCAGCAGTTGGCGGAAGCGGAGCAGGCTATAGATGAGCGGTTTGGTACCGATCGGGATTAACACCCATGACCACGCGAGTCCGGTTTTTGGTGTCTGTTGAGATGTTTAGCACACTCGTTTTGGGTCGGTGATTGAGTTCGTTATACTTCTAGTTTGAGCAGGCAATGGCCTTGACTACGTCCTTATCGAAAAGAGATTTCCTTGTTTGAACGAACGGATGGTTTTACCGATGCCTTGGCAGAGACTTCTCAGCGTTTTCGACTGTCTCCCGTTTGGGATTTGTACGTTCCGATAGCGATCGGGGTAACCCCCGCCGGTCTGTTCACATTACTTGGGTTCGTTACTCACGGCCTGGACAATCCCGGGGCGGAAGTCGCGACTTGGGTGATTGTCGTAATGCTGGTTCTTCAGACAATTGGCATTGTTACAATGGCAGTTGTAATTCTAATGCGATTAGAATTTGGTTTTAATGAGCTTTCGAAGCGTTGTGATGGTAGCTCTGCGGTTTGGCGAAGAATAACTCTGTTTAGCTCGATTGTCTTTATTTTGCTGTTTGATATTTTCACAAACGTCGCGGCATCAATTGGCGGTGCTGGTTTTTTGTTTTGGCTTGCTGTCCCAGCATTCATCGGTTATGTATTTTGTGTTCGTATCACTTTTGCGCGGCTGTAGGCTTTTGGCAACTTAAGCAAGAAAAGCCCAGCGGGAGGAACACGGAGTTGTGGTCCACGCGTTTTGAAATCGAGATAGCTTTTGGTGACAGCAGACGTTTGGCCCGTAAAAGGAATTAGACTAATGGCAAAACCGGCATCGATTTGGGGAAAGATACACAGGGCGACTTGGGCACCTTTCTTGGTTCTTGTTGCAATGCTGCCTTTAATGAACATGCAGACCGCCGACTTCCAGATGATGTTCGTTCTGGCTGTTGGTCTCTTACTCTCTGCCGGTTTGCTCTTTTTTGCGACTCATCGTATTCGGCTGTTGGTCAAAGAGGCGGAGTCCATGTTCGGACAGCACGGGGACGAGTGACGTTGCTAAACGAAGCGGGCGTTTCGTTGTGGCGTTTTAGGCTTAATTTCTCAAACAACGTTCGTAGCTATAAACGATATATTATGCGAAGAAGACTGACACCTCATGAAGAAAATGAATAGCAAAAATCGGCGTGTTTTGAGCGGTGTGTTAATTTCGATTTGGTTAGTTCCAGTTTGTTTGGGATGGTTCTATTCCAATCGAGTACTTCTCAGGTGGAATGTGGTGCCAGTTGATGGAGTCGTAGTCGGCTCTGCCAATGGTGAAGTTTTGATTGCTTACGCTGCTGGGCAGGGCGGATTCCCTTTGCGTTTTATAGAATTTACTGATTTTTCAAATGGGGATAGAGCTCGAAAATACGATCTTAGGCGAGGCATATTAAACTTAGTTTTAGTTGGGTTAAACTTAATCGGAATAGTTGTTGCCATTCAAAAACCATCTTGGCAATTTTCAATTCGGTTGTTAATGCTATTGACAGTAGTATTTGCGGTTCTGATCGTCTTGGCGCAATCCGCGAATTTCACTTTTCTCTTTTTCGTTCGGGTGGCGTATTTTTTACCTCTGATTGTAGGTGGTATGATTTTGTTGCTGGGTTCGCGTGACGGAAGCAAAAGGCAGGAGTTAGAGTCAGATTGAAACGGCAGCGAGTAATTCTCCTTATTGCGTCGGTATCGATGGCAGTCTGAGTCGAAGGTTGTTTAGTATGAAAGATCCCATCGCAGGCAGATTGTGGTTTGCCGCAATCCCATTGGAAGTGTCCCTCACAAGAATTCACATTAAGGAATGGTAGTGAAGTACCCCTGTGGTTTCTCGACGGAGTAGATATTTCGGTGAACTAGAGATTAATCCATTGTCCGAGGAAATCGTAATGATTGTTGTTCATCTGGGCGTGCTTTTTGAGTCGGGCGGCTATAGATTTAAGAATGGACGGAACGGCTCCGTTGACCTCGTGATCTTGAACAATGTCACCCAGTTCAAATAGCCAAATCGAGATTGGAGGGGCTTCTTTTAAGGGAGTTTATTCTCAGAAGGAGTTAGCGTCATGCTGCAAAAATTTGATAAGACAGAAAACTTGCCTTGGAGAATAAATTCACTTTTATTGAAATTCTTGACGTTCTTTGTAATTGCTTTGAATGTTATCGGTGTGGGTGCGGATGAACCGGATGTTTTGAGGGTCGTCAACTGGAATGTGCTTTACGGATTTAATCATAAAAAATCCATCAATCAAGGTGTCGGCTGGCTCAAGAGTCAACAAGCCGATGTCGTGGCGCTGCAGGAATTAAATGGACACAGCCAGGCTGGGCTTGAAAATTTAGCGCGGAAGTGGGGGCACGACCATGCGGCAATCTTGAAGGAGAATGGTTTCCCGGTCGGGTTGACGTCGAGTAAGCCAATCGAAGTGGTAAGTCGAGAAGTCAAAGGATTTCACCATGGCTATCTTCATTGCAAAACGCATGGAATTCATTTCTTCGTGGTTCATTTTTGGCCTGGGAAATTTAATGAAGTCAATGTGATTCTGGACAAGGTTTTACTGCTTTTGCGGCAAGAAGAGCGAGTTGTGATTTTAGGAGATTTCAATGGTTGTTCGCGAAAGGACGAGTCCTTCCTTGTCGCGAACGCAAAGCTTAGGGAAAGGGATTACACCTTCGTTGATAGGGTTGAGGCTAAGGGTTTTGTTGATGTCGTGTACAAGCATGACCCCTCGGCTAAAATTTCGTGTCCGTCGCCGATTACCATTCCAAGATGGTCCAAGGACTTAGCGGAACTGAAATTGAAACGCTATCGAATTGACTTTGTGTTTGCAGATAACGTGTTGGCGAAAGATTCACGGTCGGGCACAATTTCGTTGTCTAAAGAGATTGATGAAATATCAGACCACTATCCAGTCATTGTAGAATTCGATGTTTCAAAAGTTCGTAAGTTGGGCAAAGACAATGGTGGCTAGGCGGAGCTAATTGACGTTGGTGGGTCGATCAAATGCAAATAGATAGACGCGTGTAATAACCTGAGGGATTAATTTGCCGTCTAAAAAGACGTGTTTTTGTTCGGTTTAAGATCAGATCGATAGGTGTCGGGACAAGTTCCGTCTTTATTGTGGGGGATAGTTTTTGACGTTGTTGTGATAGTGAATTACCAACTCTTTTGAAAGGGAATCGATGGAATTCGAGCGAGGAATACGGGAGTCGTTAAAGCGTGCTGCTCTCGGTTTTTTAATTCCTGTCGTTGGGATTGGTTTATATTTAATTTTGCATTTAACCTGCTACGAGATCCATCCAATAGATCGCGAAAATGACCTTAGGCGATTACCTTTCCTGATATTGTTGCCGTCGACGGGGCTAGCCATCCTGTTTGGTTTGTCCGCTTATGCATCCTTTGCTCCGAAGCAAGGTGTTTCTTTCATTCGGTCACTCACTGTGATTGCGGGGGCAACGGCAATCGCTGTGTTCTCAACCCCACCGAAAGTTAATCTTAAAACAGTCGAACAAGGTAGTTGGGTAGAGATTGCATTTCCAATGGCAGTTGCCATTATCGCCACGATCGCAATCTTAATTTACAGTAGGTGGACGTCTTCCTGCCGGTTGGAGTCAGATGCGCGAGAACGAGACAACGACCCGTTGTAGGCTGAGGTGAAAAAAGGCCGAGGTGAATAAGCCCGATTCGATCTTTTTTCTAGACGTTTGTTTTTGGAATCTTAACGCGCTCTTCCAAGTGAATTCAGTGGGAAATGAAAGAACTGAATTTTGGCTCTCGGTAATTTGTTGTGTATAGTGTCTTAAGGACAATACCCGCTGAACTGCGATTTGAAGTTTTCGGAAATTGAAAATTCTTTCCCGTGTTTCGGTCACATTTTTTCCATTCGATAATAATCGCTTAATTGAGTAGTTTATGACCTCCCCCGAGCACACCATGGTTGGAATACTTGGGGCAATTGCTCTAGGGCTTCACAAACGGTTTGGCTGGTCGGTCGTTGCTTTTGCCGCTGTGGCTTCCAATGTGCCGGATTGGGACGGTCTACCGATGCTGTTTGATATGGGGAGATTTGAATCGGGGCATCGTGTTTGGGGGCATAATCTCGTTTTGATTGTGGCAACCTCGGTTGTTCTAGGGTGGACGCAGACTAGGTTTGAGTGGATCCAAAGGCTTGGCGTCTATGCGGTTAAGTTTCTCCCCAATGAGGTCAAGTTCTCTCAACAGCCACCAAAACTACTTGCACCAATGCCGGTTTTAATTTTAGTGGGGATTGGATTCCAATCCGTACACCTAGTTTGCGACATGGTCGTTTCGGGAGGGCAGGGGCTTTCGGACTGGCTTGTTAAGCCATTCTGGCCGTTTGGAAATACGGGCTTTGTCTATCCACTGATTCGATGGGGGGACGTTGGTCCGACCGTCATAATGATGGCCGGATTGATTTTGGTTGCGAAATTTGGCCGGGCTCAATTTGTCGCAGTTCTAACTTTCGTGGGTCTAATCAGTTATTTGTTTTGCCGAAGTTATTGGATCTAAAACTACTGCGCTGTGTGTTGCTTTTCCCCCTGACTCGAATTTACAAGGTTGTTTCTTTGGGGCGACCCACTACCATTAAAACCGCGTTGTTTCATTAGTCGTTAGATTCGGTCTGTTTTTACCAAAAAAACGAATGGAGACATTTGGTTCAACGCACTTAACAGCGATATCTCTTGCATTGGATTTGAACGACGGATTTCTCACGAATTTAAATGAAACAGTTTTCACTTAAAACACTTTTTATTATTACCCTTGTCGTGGCGATCGGGATCATTGTTATCCCAGTTGTTCGGTTTAAGCTCGCAGAGCGTAAGTTCCATCAGGCCATCGATCCGATATGGGCACAGGCTCCCTATTCATCATCTCTGGTTGAAATTAAAGATACCAATGACATTGTTTTGAAATTTTGTGATGAGACTTTGCAGCTTGATTCGGGGGGCACTCTTGCCCATCTGCCTGAAAGAGGAGCTGGCTTTTACGCACTTGATTGTGCGGAGGGCGAGTTTTATGTCATATTCGACGATGGTGTCTACAAAAATCTAGATTTGTACATTGGACTTGGGCTATCGCCTTACTGTTTGCTACGAAATGCGTTCATGCTGGATAACGAATCGCCAAGTTCGACGGCTGCACTATGGCCAGTACGTTCGTTAATGATGCCTGCTGGATGTGAGGACCGATTGCAGCACTTTGAAACGTCTCATAAATTGGGATTCATCAGCGGGCGGCTTACGGGTACCGCGGAGACGCATTTGTTGTTGTTTGATTTGACGGGACAGACTTCGATATTAGTTGTAGCTCGGGAGCCGAAAACAGATGCGTGGGATCGGTTGGCCGATCGGCTTGTTTTGGTTAAAGAAACGAGGAATAAATCGACTTTAAACGATTAAAAGTACGTTTAAGCGGATGAATTATGCAAACTCCATTTGACGAATATTTCTATCCAATTTTTGGTATTGGTGTTTTATTAGCGACGGCCTTTTCCTTGTATGCCGGCAAAGCGCGAGGATGGCTGTTGCCGTTACTTTGTCTAATGGTCGGGATCCTTTCATTCTGGGTAACCCTGTTTATCGGTTCGGAAGTTGGTTATCAGATGTGGCAGAAGGTGCCAAATCCGCCGGATGAGGCGTTTGCAGATACTTTTCCGATGGGGGCGTTGCTGATCGGATGGTTGCCCGGGTGCCTCTACTGTGGATTCCTATTTGGAATTATGAAATCAATCGTGCTTCTTGTCTCAAAACGTGCTCCCCTTCCTGCCCCACCACCTGTCTCAAACACGCAAACCAAAAGTGGTAATCCATATCAAAGTCCATAGTTCTGGGTTGGGGCAATAATTCCTTCCAGGTCTTACCTTTTTAAGTTGCCCTAAGGGCCTGCTAAGGTTACGAAATTTCGTTTGGGAACTTCATTGCGATAGCGTTAAAGCGACGGCTATCGTTTTCCGCCATGGTGGCGAAAAATGTTTTGCATTTTATTCGCCCAGAATTAAACTTCATTTCGCTCGATGTGGTAGAACAGGGCTGAGCGAACTGTAAAAGGTGGTCTAGTCAAATTCGAGGTGTTTATGGAGCGAGCGCGGCATTTAATTAGTGGCCTAGATGAGCGGTTGGCTCGGTCGAATCGCTTTAGCATTTTCGATTTGTTTGTATTAGTTGCCTGTTTTGCGGTTGCCGCATTTTTTGCATCCTTGGGGTATTGGTTGGTTTCATTGCTGTGGCTTGGTTTTTTAGCGGGAGTTAAGCTAGGGCCGAGTTCAAACTATCCCACTTATTTGATCGTGTTGTTTGGCATCGTTGCGGGAGGTTTATTCGCTGCGGCAATTGGGGCAACTCGCGCGGTAGTTTACTTATATCCGTTAAGTGCAATTGACTTGATCGAAGCGAAGAGTGCAACGATGGCAGCGAATACTCGAGGCTTATTGATCGCCTTAACATTGGTTCTTTGGGTGCCGCCTACTTTGATGGCAATTTGGTTGGCGGTGCTGCCTTTCAGGAATGCTGGAGGGTCTACTAATCAAGCGGTGCGAATTCATAGTCAACCACCATCAACCAGTTAGATTTTGTGATCGCAGAAGTGATCGTTTTTATGACTATCAGAAAACCGCGGTGTTAACTTGACCACCAGTTTTGGTTTGCTGACGCATTTTTCACTCTTTTATTGAGAGCGAATATGGTAAGTGGCAGTTTTAGTTTCCTCTTGGTCCTTGGTGCTGTTGGCGGATTCGTTCTTATTTCGGCTCTTATCTTGACAATGGTTTTAATTTAGTAAAAGGAAATAAAAGGTGTTGGTGATAATTCATGTTCAAGACGTGAACATATGGGTAAAAGCGCAAGAGGAATCTTTCGTCTAGTTTTTGATTTTAAGATTCGCATGGCCAAAGGTGTATGGAGTTACACGGGGACTATTGTTAGGCAGGTTTTAGATGAGATGTCGGAGTAGCAAGTTGAAGTTGCAGTTGTCTTTGCGATTCCTGTTTATTTCCATCGCGGTCGTTGCAATCCTGCTTGCAATGCCCATCCAACGTAGCCTGATGCAGAAACGAGGCCGAGCCTGGGTGGAGAGCCAAAATGGTCGGGTTTCGTTTTCCCATAAATATGATAACGCTTCGGGTGGATATATTCACGATTCAGAATTCCCGGCGCCTGACTGGTTGGTGGGCATCTTTGGAATCGACTTTTTTGATTCAGTCGATACCGTGGTGCTCGACAATAAAACGGTCGTTGATCTCTCACCCTTGACCAATTTTAGAAAGCTGCGCTCTCTTGGGATTATGATTGAAATCGACGACGATCTTGATTTCCGCCCATTAGTTAAGCTAAAGAAACTTGAGTCTTTGCACTTTGCTTACGCTGATATCTCGGCTGAACGTCTCGTTGAGATCCGCGAGCTACTGGATTGGGTAACAGTAACGGCTGCAAAACATCCGGAAAAGTAAAGCGAGGTAGTGATTTTTTGAGATTGCCGAATGCTTTGAAATAATCATATGTAACAATTGCCACCAATTCCTGTCCAACTGTCGGCCGGAAGGCTATTGATTTTGGTTTTGGGTTTTGCCTATTCGTTGTTTGTTTTTGCAGAGCGATACTTTCACCGAAACGAAATTCAGGGTATAAGGGTGTCACGCAAGTCCGGTAGAGTTGATTCGTTTTGTCAAGAACCGGTCATTTTTCAGTTGGAAGTGCTTGCTCGGCTGGTGCCGGCCGCGGTCTTCAAAACCGTTGAGCCGCATGGAAATCATGTGGTTGGTGGGTTCGATTCCCATGCATTTCCGCCATTGAATTATCAAGTGGATTGAGTCCAGCGATTTACTCGATGGGGAGCACTGCCATTCGTCTCAACGATGCCCGTCAGCGGGACGATTCTGAATCAGTGCCAGATCGACCACGCTGCTTTCGATGTTTCCGGCCGCATTCGCAGTGCTACTGTGCATTGATTCCGAGCATTGAGAATGAAACTGAAATCGTGCTCGTTCAGCATGTTAGTGAACGAGATCACCCGTTCAATACGGCAAGAATGGTCCGTGCTGCTTTAGATCGAACCAAACTGGTTTGTGGGAATTCAAAAAGCCTAGTCAGTGCCGAACTGGGTTTGGGTTCATCGGCAGGGCTATTGTACCCATCCAAAACGGCAACGACGCTTGCCAAGCTTCCGGCAAATGAAAAGCCAAAACAGTTGGTTGTGATCGATGGGACTTGGCCACAAGCGAAGACGCTAGTTCGAGATCTGCCACAGTTGAAGAAATTACCTCATTACCAATTGTTGCCGACTGAACCAGGTAATTATCGAATACGGTTAGAGCCAGATGACGTATCCCTATCGACATTGGAAGCGGTTGTTCAAGCACTGAGAGAACTCGAACCGGAGCTAGGTGATTTAGACAAATTGATCGGTGCGTTTGATACAATGGTTCAGCGGCAACTTGACCACCCTCTGGTAAAGTCCTCCCATTACTCCGGGGGACGAAAGTCAGGGCGAAATTTAAATATTCCAGCGGGGTTAGTCTATCCCGAAAAATCAATAGTAGTTGCTTACGGAGAATTGGAGTGTCGCGAAAAAACTGAAGCGAGTGACGGCCTGAAGTCACAGCGGGGGCCGTTAGTCTGGAGTGCCCATCGTTTAGGAGTAGCCCAGGAACCGTATTTGGAAAATTTTGAATCTTTCCTAAAACCTAAGAGACCCCTGACGAATTCATTCCTTTCCCATTTGGGATTGTCACCTCACCATTTTGAGAATTGCGAAACGGTTAACGAGTTTCGCGAACGATGGAGTAGTTTTTTAAAGGATGGAGATACGCTGGTAGTACACCATCCGAGTGGCATTCAGATGCTGGAACACGTAAATGCGAAATTGGTAAGTTGGATGACTTTGAAATCGATCAATTTTAAGGGGCAGGATTCGCGGCGAACGCTAGGTGAGTTTGTCAAGGATGAGTGCGAAATGGATGATTTTCATTTGCCCCATGTTGGACGAGCAGGCAAGCGTCTAGCCAATGCGGTGCGGTTAGTAAAATATTTGAGAAAAGCCGGGTTGAAAAATTTGAAAGTGGAGAGTGGCTAATGCTGTTTTTTCGGGTTTTAATTTGCGGTGTCTTTATCGCTGCTGGCTGGAACGCCGAGCAGGCGTTAGGACAGGTGGAGTTGTTTTCTACGCCAAAAATTAACGGTACGGGAACCGAAGTTTCTTATTTTGGTTCACTTCCCGTCAACGGACGTCTGGTGTTGGACGCCAATAATGGGTTCTTTGATAAGGGAGCTTTTCGTGCGACCGGAAAGCATCCATCGCCGGAATCAGAACGCCTCTTAATATCGAGTCATTTTGACGGCTTACAAGCAGCAGGTGGCATAAGTTTGGGTGAAGCGCGTTGGTATTTATGGAAAACGAATCGAGATGCTGCAGAATTAACGTTCTTCTTCGATGTTCCGCGAGCTGAGGTGGGGGGCAATTGGAAAGTCTGTGTGGGGAAGGACGAGTTTGAATTGGCGACGTCATTGAGCGATGGACGTAAGCCACAGTCGATTGTGATTCCATTGGAAGCTGGTGCTATTGGTTTGCAGATTATTTCCATTAGCAAATTAGGATCTAAAAGGTCGTCTGAAACAAAGTTTCGTAAAATTGAAGTGGGTGGCCCGGGAATTGATGGTGCGCGGTTGATACGAGCGAGATGGCGTCCGGCGGCCGTCCACGCCCGGTACGAGTCATCCCAGTGTAAGGATTCGAAGCTTTGGGTGTTTGAGACTCAGAGTGTTCGACGGAGTTCATCCTATTCTCCAATCACGACTGCCTTTGGTTACTTTGGCGCTTCTTTTAATGCGGAGGGACTTTCTGCTGGCGGAGTAA
>CALKNI010000061.1 GCA_938091115.1 uncultured Pirellulaceae bacterium
AGGTCATCCAATTCTTTACGAAGGGCTTCGACATCCTGTGCGTCGTTAAAGACCATTCGGACTGTCGAACCGCCGCGTAGATCGTGGTCCAAAATTTTTGGGCCTAAGAGGAACACGCTACTTAGACCACCGACGATTAACGCGAAGGACATGATCCCTGTGAGGCTTACTTTGCTAAGGAAGTCAAATTGTTTTCTCTCCAGAATTCGTGTCATGTTGAGTTGGGTCAACCATCGTTTTCGCTCGAAGGTGTCAAAGATCAAGCGAGAAACGTAAATCGCCGTGAACATACTCATCAAAATTCCCAGAATCAAAGTGACTGAGAATCCTTTGATTTGCTCGGTGCCGATGACGTAAAGAACAACGGCGGTAATAAGTGTTGTTACGTTCGCGTCAATAATGGTTGTTGTTGCTTTATCGAATCCATTGCGAATGGCCATTCTCAAGGCGGCGCCACGATCGAGTTCTTCTCGGATCCTTTCGAAGATAAGCACGTTTGCATCCACGGACATACCAACGGTCAGAACCAAACCAGCGAGTCCCGTTAGCGTGAACGGTTGGTTGATTGCCATGACGAGTGCAAGGATGAGAACGAGGTTCAGGAGCAGCGCGGCGGTCGCAACGATTCCAGCGAACCGGTAGTAAAACATCATAAAGATCAAGACAAGAACGAGTGAACAACCAATCGCCAGGAACCCTTGTTCGAGTAACTGTTTACCAAGATTGGATTCAATGAAATCTCGACTGATGGGCGATTTGTTCAGCGCCACATCGAGCTTGCCACTTTCAAGCGTAATGATCAGTTCTGAGACTTCCTCAGGTGTGAATTCGCCGGTGATTCGGCCATTTTTATAAATTGCAGATTGAATGTTGGGGGCTGAGTGAAGTTGGCCATCGAGAACAACTCCCATTGGCCGCTCGATATTCATTCTTGTAAGCATCCCCATTTTTGAGCTACCGACTTCGGTAGTCTTAAACGCGACGCTCCCGCGTCCTCGTTCGTCCATCGCAGAGCTGACGCTCGACAGATGTTCGCCTTCGACGTTTTGGTCGTCTTCAGGCTGAATTACGAGGATCTGAGGTGTTCGAACACCTTGGGCAGCACACCATTTTGCGAATTCAGCGCCTTGCGAATCTGCGTCCGAGGTATTGGAAGAAGCCCACGTGGAAAGATCAAGGATCTTTCCGGACGCTTTATCACGTACGAGATCATTCCGCTGAGGAACAAATTTAAAGGGTACGATTTCGTTCGGCGAATCATCAGCTTGAACGACTCGAGCCAGGGCAACCCAGACTGCAACCGTTTCCTTTTTTCCGTCGACTAGGTCTTGAACTTTACGGCTGCGATTTCCTGCGGTGGCCTGCGCCTTAGCTGCATCACGTTGAAGTTTAAAAGCCTGGGTGTCTCGTGCTAGAATTCTGAATTCAAGTTTTCCGGCTTCGACAAGTCGTTTCCAGATACCGTCAGCTTCCGATGCTTCAACCGTCGGGATCGTGACTTCAATTTTGTCGGCACCAAGGGGGCGGATCATGATCTCTTTTGTGCCCGATGGGTTTACCCTGCGGACTAACGCGGGAATGATGTCAGCCGCCTCGGGGCGTTTGCCAGCACCATCTTCATCCAGAAATGCATCAAGATTCAGGGATCCGATCATATTAATACCGCCCCGAAGATCGACGCCCAGTTTGGGTGGCCATTTGGCCCAGATCATTAATGTAGCGATCAGAACGGCAATCAATACGATCGACATTCTTCCTTGATACTCGGCGACTTTTAGTCCCGAGGAGATGTATTTCGCGGCGAAGTAGCCGAGAACGACTGCAGCAATTAGCAAGAGAAAAACAAACATTCCCGTTTGGTAAAAGGGAACAGTGTTTTCAGCATTTTGTGCCAAAAGGGAAGCGTTGGAGCTGAACTCTAACATCCGAGGATTCCTAAAGTATTTATGGGTAAAGGATTCGCGTTATTTTTTAAAACGTAACTCTCAAAATATCTCAAGGTGACGTTTTACTTACATCAAGTTTTTTTTGTGTCTGCGTCTTCATCTGATACTACGCGAACAATTGACTTCGCTAGTATCTGTATTTTTGAGTTGTTTGCTTCGTCGACTCGCAGGGTGACGTATTCAGCATCCGAACGGTGATTCACGACAGTTCCCAGAATGCCACCAGCAGTTACGACTTTGTCGTTCTTTTTTAAGTTGGCGAGCAAATCCGACGTTTTAGTTTGAGCTTTATTTTTTGGTCGAGCTGTCATGATGAAGTAAACCAACATGACCGCCATGAGTGCGGGGAACATCCAGCTGTCGAATAGACTTGGTGTTTTGTTCGCCAACTCTTCATTGCCACTCGCGGCTTCGCCGGTTGCGTTCGCTGTTTGGGCTTGCGTTTGTGCAACGAAGTACCAGCAAGTGTTGTAAAAGTTTATCATTAGACCTAACTCGTCCCGGGATTGCTTGGTTCAGTGGTTCCTATGCTGGAACCGTCGATCACCAATAGGTGTCAAACAATCACGGTGGAAAGAAAACAAAAAACGAAGGGAACCAAGTGCAGGGAGTTCCTTTTCCAGGGCGGCCCCAAAATCATTCTTAGCCAATTTTGAGCCCAGAAAACGATCTTGGGAGCTGCTCTTCTTTAAGAACTTCACACCTTTTTCAAGCCGATAATGATAAAACGATGCCCGCTTACCAACAAGGCCAAGTTGGGGGGCAAAACCCCGAATAAGCTTGATTCTAAAGGCTAAAACGGTTGGAACCGCTCGAATGCCCCTCTTTGTTCCATTTCTGTCCCGTGATCGACAAAAATCTTGCGAATAATCACCAATCAGCGGCGGGATATTGGATTCCAGCCCGACATGTGTTGTGAATAAAAATCAAGAAAACAGTCGTTCGCAATTGCCTCTCTCGCCTTTCGCATCAACTGCTGGTAATAGGCCAAGTTGTGGAGGGAGAGCAGGATTGGGCCGAGCATTTCTTTTGCTTTAAAAAGGTGACGCAAATACGCACGGCTCAGGTGTGAGTAGGGTGTCTCGATGTCGGCCTGTAGCGGACGAGAGTCCCTTTCGTGGATTGCATTGCGGATCTTGATTCTCCCCTCGTCGGTAAATGCCATGGCGTTCCGTCCATTTCTGGTTGGCATAACACAATCGAACATGTCGACTCCACGTTTCACACCTTCAATTAAATCTTCCGGCGTTCCGACTCCCATCAGGTATCTTGGTTTTTTTGTTGGCAATACTGGGCAGGTCACATCGAGCATCGCGTACATTTCGCTCGGCGGTTCGCCGACACTTAATCCGCCAATAGCGTACCCGGGGAAATCGAGGTCGATCAGTTGTTCGGCGCATTGAACTCGCAATTCCGGATCGAGTCCTCCCTGGACAATTGCGAATTGAACTTGTGTGTTGAGGTTGTGGGCGTCCTGGGAGCGTTTGGCCCAGCGAATGGTGCGTTCCATGGCATCGACGATTGTGTCTTTTTCGTTGGGCAGTTCAATTACGTGGTCGAGCACCATCGCAATGTCAGCTCCGAGTTCCTGTTGAATTTGGACACTCCGCTCGGGAGTCAATTCCATTCTTGAGCCGTCGATGTGCGATTGGAACGTTGCACCGTGTTCCGTGATTTTGGTCAATTGAGCGAGGCTGAAAAGCTGGAATCCTCCGCTGTCGGTCAGCATTGGCCCATCCCAGCCCATGAATTTTGGAAGGCCCCCAAGCTCTTGAACTAATTCGGAACCGGGCCGGAGAGCGAGGTGGTAGGTGTTACCAAGAATGATCTGGGCTTTCGTCGATTTTACCAGTCCGGTGGTCAATCCTTTGACGGTAGCGCAGGTTCCAACGGGCATAAACGTCGGTAAGTCGATGGTTCCTCGAGGCGTGGTTAGTTTGCTTAGCCGGGCGCCACAGTGTTTGTCCGTATGCATGACTTCGAATTGAAACCCATCTTTGTTCATGGCACGCCTCCTGCATTAACGGGAAAGGTTAGGAACCTCATTCGATTCCTTTGGATTGATCAAAGAGCGAAAAAAAAGACCCGCGATGTCGCGGGCCAAATGTTTAATTGTTTTTTACTCAGGTATGGATTACTCGCCGCGTAGGCTCAAGTTCACCTGAACCAGTTTCTCCCGAACTTCGGTGAGGCTGGTTACGCCAAAGTTTTTGCACTCTAGCAAATCGTCTTGCGATTTTCTCACGAGCTCACCGATGGTTGCGAGTCCCAATCGCGTCATGCACTTACGAGCACGTACGGAAAGATTGAGGTCGGAAATCGGACGATCGAGAAGCATCTGCTCCTCAGGGCTGTACTGGCTGGTGTCAATTGGCTCATCCGCGTCATCTTTTTGATGGGCGAATTGTCCAATCATTAACCCTTTGTTGGTCATCATTTCGCGAATCTCAACCAAGGAGGTTTCGCCAAAGTTCTTGCTGTTCAGCAATTCAATTTCCGAAACTTTGCAAAGATCTCCCAGAGTGAGAATTCCCATTTTCTGTAGGCAGTTTCGACTGCGGACAGAAAGTTCGAATTGAGCAATTGGAATGCTCATTACCCCAGCGATTTGCTGGCGAACCTTTTCGCGATCGTGGTCGTAATGCTCGTCCATCGAGGCGACCGAGTCGTTACGATAAAGTAGTGCTCGATCGTGAGTCGGATGTGATTCAAGAATGCGGTCGTAGCAACGAGTCGCTCGCTCGTACTGATCGTGATCTTCGTAGATCAGCCCAAGGTTCAGCAAAGCGCCTACATTGGTTGGGAATGATGCAGCGGCACGTTGATAAAGTTCGATCGCTCGTTCGTCGTTTCCGCGGCGGTCATTTTCCAGAGCCAGTCCGAACAATGCTCCTGGATGTGAGTCCTCAAGTTCGACAGCTCGCTCATAAAGTTTGCAGACTTCATCTGGATTGTCGCTCATCGCAGCGATGGTCGCGCCACGCTGGTAGAGGTATTCCGCGGTTTGTTCGATCGGTCCGAACATATTGTCGAGAATTGTCATCGCCCCTGAGAGGTCTTTGGAGAGACGCTTTGTCTCGGCGATTGCAATTTGGCAGTGGTCAGCATTGTATCCAGCTCGCTGGGCCGATTCGTAGCATTCGATCGCTTTGTCCCAGTTGTGGAGCGCAAACTGACTCTTGCCTTGGTAAAAATAAGCTAACGCACCACCGTCCGCATTCTCGAGCGTGGCAATGGCAGTTTCGTAATTGCCAATCATATATTGGCAAACACCGAGACGAACCGAAGCCGCCGGCGTTCTTTCAAGCTGGGACTCCAGCACGCCAGTTACCTCTTTTAAGTTTGGGAACTGGGAGTAGTCGTTACAGACTTTTGTAAGAATGAAGGTGATCTCGTTGGGACCAAACGAACTGTTTGACAGCAGGATGTCTTTTAATTCGATTTCCGGAACCTGAGCCATTAAATAACCTCGTTTAAGCGACAGATGTCAAAGGGCAAACCGAGATTTGTTAAATCGTCGGGAAATAAGAGTTTCGGACTGCGGTGCAAATGCACCGGTCCTGATTTCAAGCCGCGTATTTTGCCATTTTTACAAAGAAAAGGCAACTGCCATTCCTCTGTTAAAAAAATTGGCTAAACCACAGTTGTGCGGCGTGTTGCCTGAAAACACAGTGAAAACCGATCGCTGATGGTTTAGTTCAGCTGGAAAGCAGCTTTGTTCATTGAATTCGCAGGGTTTTAGGGCAAGGCAGACCCAAAGGTTTTCGACAAACCAAGCTATTTTAGTGCAACGAAACAAAGGCAAATTTTGCTATTTCCGTAATTTACGACGAGAATTCAATTCAAACGGGGGAACTAGAACGTTGTTAGAAACGTGGTTTAGCCAGAAAGCGACCTGCGAAAGCCTAGTCTTGACTTGGGCAACCGCGGTTAAATTTCCGCGATTCTAAGCTGACGCCCCATCTGACAAACGTTCCCATTAAATAGTTCGCAAGAGCCACCGGTGGGAGTCGAACCCACAACCCCCGCATTACGAATGCGGTGCTCTGCCAATTAAAGCTACGGCGGCTTTTTTTTATTTGGGCACGTCAGGACTGGTTAATCAAAATGCCAGATTTTGGCTTTCATTGCAACCAGTCGATCCAAGCATTCTTATTCGAAGAATTGAAAAAATTGTCAGCCTCGGTCTACTTTGCACCACGTTTCTCCAAGAGCGACTCCAGTTTTGTCTGCATGGAATCTAGTTTCGAAACAATGATCGCAATTTCATTTTCATCTTTTCCCTTATCTTCCGCCATTACTTGGTCATAGTTGTTCACGACTGCGCCAACCACGATGTTGATCAACAAGAAAGCAGAAAGGATGAAAAATGACAAAAAGAAAAATGTAACCATGCCATCGTAAACAATTGACTCGTTATTCAATAGGTCATATCTCAGGTCGGTCCAATCCTCACCCGTCAATACTCTGAACATACTGAACATGGCTTCAGGAACTGAAGCGAAAGGATCTTTTATTGCACCGACTCCGGTAATAACCTCGCTTTTGCCTCTAAAGAGGATCACCCCCATAACGGCATAAAGGTAAACGGCTAACAAGACGAGAGCACAGACATAGATTAATGAAAGGATCGACCGCAGCAATACTTTAGCTATTACTTGTAACTCAGGGAAAGCTTTCAGCAATCTGACGACTCGAAAAACTCTTAGAATTCTAAAAGCTAACAACAATTCGTTGTTGTCAATCAGCGATTCAGGTACATAAGCGATCGCGACTAAAAAGATGTCGAACCAGTTCCAGCCACTTTGCAAGTATTCTTTAGCTGAGGATTTGCCAATCCACCGTGCTGCTATCTCGAGCGTAAAAACAAAAAGAATTATATCTTGTAGGAATCTTACGAGAGCATGTTCGTAGTCCAATTCAACGCCAATTAAAATTGAATTGACTATAATTAAGAGCGTGATGGCATAGTCAAACGCAGGTAGGGATATAAGTCGCTTCATCAAGTTGTTCATGAAATTACGGGAACTCCAATATAATGTAAAAACCGTTCTAGCCTTAGTCACTAGGCGTGTTAACTAAGTTGCAGTGGAAGTAACTCTTCTTCGGGCTCAATAGATAATAGAAAGTATTTAAGATGCTCGCTATTCCCGATGTCCACGGGTGTGTTCAAGTTTATCAACTTGCTCGCCAACAAAAAGCGATTTTAAAATGGCCTTAAAAAATCCGATTGCAACCATTTCGGTAATTTCCAAAATGCTAATTGTTTTTTTCAGGCTAGGTTAATTGCTTTTTTTCAGATAGTAGTCTTCTGCTTTTAAATTAGGGTTGAAATTCGGATTGGAATTCATCGTCTGAGCGCCCACTTCTTTCCGCCAAAGTTCTAATTTTTTTCGTAACTCCTTTACTTTTTCTGTTTCGGTGGCAGAGAGGTCGTTTTGTTCGCCAATGTCATTTTCAAGATCAAATAGCTGGACGCTGTTGTTTTCGAAATATTCTAAGAGCTTGAATTTTCCCGAACGGATCGCACCTCCAGGGCTGTGCATTCCATGATTGCTGTAGTGAGGGAAATGCCAGTAAAGGGAGCGAGGTTCGATAGAAGTTCCGCGTATGAGAGGGGAGATGTCGACGCCCTCTTTGTCAGGACTAACGTCAGCCCCCGAGCCAACCATGTTCATGATTGTTGGAAAGAAGTCGATACTGCTCACCGGCGTGGAGCAAACAGCATTGGTTTGACCGTTGCTAGGCCATTTGACAATGAGAGGTACCCTTATCCCACCTTCGTACAACCAGCCTTTGGCTCCACGTAGTGGGAGGCAGGATGTTGAGTAGGCTTTGTTAATATTTTGTTCGGGAACGATGCGTTTCGGGTTTCCGACATTCATCGCCGCCATTCCTCCATTATCGGAAAAGAAGATCACAATCGTGTTATCCTCGATTCCGAGTTGGTTCAGTTTTTTAGTAATTCTCCCTAGGCTTTGATCGACCCCTTCTACCATTGCGGCAAATTCTGGGTTGTCTTGTTTCTGTTTGATTTTGATTGTGCTGCGGGGAAGTACTTTGTGGCGGGCAAATTCACGAGTCTGAATTAACTCATTGAGTTCTGCTCTGGTTGGATTGCCAGGGTTGTCTGGATTGCCTTCGAGGATGAAGTCGGCGGAGTCCGTTGCAGGCATCTGTTTTAATTTTTTTGAATACTTATCCACGAGATCTCTGCGTCCCTGGATAGGGTCATGTACTGCGAAGTGCGACATGTAAAGAAAGAATGGTTGATCCTTCTTCTTGTCGATCCATTTGATTGCTTCGTCCGTGAGTCGGTCAGTTAAGTAATCTCCCTCTTGGCTTTTCAGGTTTTTCATTCCAAATGGACCGTGAAACGTCCGCCAGTTGGAAGGGACATTGGGAATATGAATATCAAACCCGTGTTCCAGTGGAGTCGTGGGCGCGTTTCCGAGATGCCATTTACCAAAGATTGCAGTTGCGTATCCTTTCTCTTTGAGTGCTTCGGCAATCGTGATTTCTTGTTTGGGTAACTGTTGATTGATTTCTGCATTCAATAACTTTTGAAATGGGAAATCACGACGCCCTTTTAGCCAATCGGTTAAGTTTAAAGTTGCTGGATACTTGCCCGTCAGAATGCTCGCTCGGGTTGGAGAGCAGACATGGCAAGCCGCATAGGCATCTGTAAATCGAACGCCTTCGCTGGAGAGTTGGTCAATGTTGGGTGTCTCGTGAAAACTGCTGCCATAACAACCGACGTCCGGCCAGCCTAAATCATCTACCAGAAAAAAAACAACGTTCGGTGGTGAAGTGACTGAGTCCGTTTCTTTTTTGTCGACGGTCCAACCTTGAGTGCGCACCATGCCGTAGTACGGATAAAAGTCCCAGTCGACTGAACCGCCAACTACCCGCGGATCTTCGGTTTTTCTCAAATACTTGAATAGCCTCTCTCGCAGCGATGTCAGAGTTCTATGATTCTTGTCTGATGTTGCAAGGTTAACTAACTGATGAGGGTCGTTGGCGAGGTCGTAAAGTTCTTCCGCTGGACGCATTCCAAAAGCCAATTCGGCCAATTGAGCGACCTCCTTCGAATCGCTCTGCTGCATCAAATTGGTCTTGGTAGGGGAGCTGTCGATCTCACCATAAGGGATGGCGCGGGCACAGACAGTAGAATCAGGTGACCCAGCTGGCCACCGCGTTGGCTCAAAATTGTGGATGTAAAGATAGTCGTTCGTGCGGATCGCACGGCAAGGGAAACCCTTCCCACCTTTTCGGCAACCATCGTGGCGTTCCATTGCGAAAAAGGCTGCGTCCCGATCGGGTGTGGAATGGTTGTCAAAGGAATCGACAAGGCTACTGGCCGTCATCGATTCTGTCGGTTTAAGCCCTGCTATTTCAAGAAAAGTTGGAGCTAGATCGCTGAGATTGACAAATGAGTCGACGGTTCGCCCGGGTGGGTCGATGCCCCGGGGCCATCGAATGGCGAGCGGTACTCTTGTACCAGCATCATAGAGGCTGGCTTTTGCGCGTGGAAAAGGCATGCCGTGGTCGCTCGTCACTACAATCAAGGTGTTGTCCAATTCTCCTCGAGTTTCGAGCAGGCTAATTGCCTCCCCTACGACGGTGTCAAAATATTCGACCTCGACTAGATAATCGAGAATGTCGTTGCGAACTACAGCGTTGTCAGGGAAGATTGGCGGCACGATAACATCAGCCGGATCCTTGCCTGTCAACTTTCCAGATCCAGGTTGAAATCCACGGTGTGGCTCTGAGGTGCCAAGCCAGAAACAGAACGGCTGGTCGACTGCTACTTGGTTTAAAAAGTCTGCGAAGTTCGCGGCATAGTCGGTCGAGCGAATTTGTTTGAAGGCTGGTTTTCGATTTTTTTGATTGAAGGTTTTGCCAGCCGGATTCACTTCCCGACCTCCCGGTTCCAGTCGGCCCGGTCCCCAACCTTTTCCTGTATGGCCAATCGCGTAGCCTGCCCGCTTCAGCAATTCCGTATAAGTTGAAAATTTTGCCGGCAGAGTACTGTGAATATTACCAGCTTCTTCCAGTCGCCAGATGTGTTGTCCGGTGAGGATTGCAGATCTTGACGGTCCACAAGTCGGCGCGTCGCAAAAGGCGTGGGTAAACCGTAGTCCCTCTCGAGCGATCCGATCAAACGCTGGAGTTTGCACCACTGGATCTCCATTTGCTCCTGTGTGAGCGTAACTCTGGTCGTCCGAAATACAAAGTAGAATGTTAGGACGATCGTCAGCAGCCAGAGTGGGTAATTCGATTGTCACAATCGCCGAAATTACGATGAGCAGCTTGATTGAGTGTTTCTTGGTTGGCATTAGTTTTACTTTGCTGTCCTAGAGTGATTACTTGCGACGAACGTAAACGTAGTAGGCACTTAAAATTGTATCTTCGCCGCGGAACCAAGTGTGCAATGCAATGGGACCTTTTTTAAGTTTTGCGTTAAACACAATTGCTTTGTCACCTTGTTTGACTGGTTTCGTTAGTCCTTCAAAGCCGTAGTTTTGCTTTTCAGATATTTTTAAATGTTGGTGGTTACTTAAATAAAAACTGGCTGAGTTGATAGGAAGAGCTTTACCCGTTCCGTTGGACATGGCTTCATTGATTGGAGTGTTCGCATCTTTAGGCCATCGACGTAGTTCGAATTCGTAATCACCATCCTGAGCAACTTCTAATAGCCAGTAACCCGATTTTTGCTGTCCTACACGGACTTGGCGCTGTTGGTCCACGAATACGTCAAGCCAATCACAGGCGGTTAATCTTGATGGATTTTCATGTTCACTACCGATGATGATTCGCTGCGGCTCGTTTGCAGTTGGCCCAACTTCGTCCCACCAGCGATATAATTCATCTCTCATTTTATCGACGACCTCGGGATGTTGCTCAATCACATTCGTTTTCTGGAGTGGATCTGTTTCAAGATTGTAGAGCTCGCGGTCTTCGAGTAGTCGCCATCGTTTCCATAAGACTGCTGCGTGATCGCGACGCATGATTGACTGTGCGAATGGCGTTGGATAGTTGACGAAATTAGGCATTCGCGAGTAATTGATGATGAGTGTGCGGTCAGAAGGGACGGTCGATTTACCGCGAAGAATCGGTGCCAAGTTAATTCCACTAAATTGAGCAGCCGTTTTGATATCGCAAAGATCGATAAGCGTCGGCAATAGATCCTGAACTTGTGTCAGTCCATTGATATCTCGACCGCTTGCAAGGTTGCCATTGGGCCAGCTAATAAAACATGGGACGCGATGTCCGCCGTCCCAAAGCTGTGTCTTGCCACCACGCATTCCCGCGTTGAAATAACGAGGTCCGTGGGTGCTTCCGTTGTCGGTCAGAAAGACAACGATTGTATTTGCCCTCAGGCTTTCCGTTTCCAGAAATTGGAGGAGACGGCCCATGTTGGTGTCAATATTTCGAACCATTCCAAGATATTTAGCCAATTGTTCTTTTAGTTTGGGGTTCATGTTCTTAAATGCGGGAGATTTAAGTACCGCTTGTAATGCGGAAAGATCGTCAGCTTTGGGGGTGAGAGGTCCATGCGGAGTGTTCGTCGCGATGTAAGCTAAAAATGGCTGCCCAGATTCCGTTGAAGATTTCATAAAGGACATGGCTTGGTCAAAAAAAACATCGGTGCAGTAGCCTTGGAAGGGTATTGGTTTTCCATTGCTCACGTAGGTGTCGTCGAAGTAGTCATTTCCCCATGTGTCGGGAACTGAGCCAATGTGAGAAGACGGGAACCATACAGTTCGATCAAATCCGCGATCCTCGGGTCGATAGGGATAGTTCGCCCCCAAGTGCCATTTGCCAAATAAACCTGTGGCATATCCGGATGCCTGATAGATATTGGCAATTGTTGGGACGTCGGACCGCAGTAGTCCCCGGCCACTACTAACGTTGATGCAGCCATTGCGAGCGGCATCTAGTCCCGTTAACAATTGTCCTCGCGTCGGGGCACACATCGGTGCGACATGGAAATCGTTGAGCCTAAGACTCATATCGCGTAAGCTGTCGAGGTTGGGAGTTTGAAGGACGGGGTTTCCGTGGGCAGAGATTTCTGGAAAACCCTGATCGTCAGTCATGACGATGACAATGTTAGGCTGTTCTGCATAGACTGGCGAAAGGTCTGTTAGGCAGGCTGAAATTAGTAAAATAGCAACCGCAGTGAATTTATGTAGAGAATTCATTACTTGCAAATCTAATTGAGGAAAGTCGGTTCTGAAATTAGGTCGTAGTTTTTTTGTAAATGTGTACCGCGACTTGATTGCGAGTGATTTTGTAATGATCACTTATTAGTGGTTGTGTTTTTTCAGTGAGATGGTGACGGAGTGCTCCCGTGCCATCTGATTCCAAGCAACGTCTTCAGGCCTTTCAAGTTTCTTAGACACAATCACATCAATGCTGAACAATTATAGGAAAAGAAATGTTTTTTGAGTTGAAAGTCAGTAATGATGTATTTCAAAGCTGTAATAGTTTACCAAATCTGATTGGGCGAAGCTCTAGCTGTAAATTAGTTTTTGTTTGGCTAGGATCCGCTCAGAGGCTTTGTCTTTTAACTTGTCATTTTGGATGTCAAATCTTTGCTAAGACGATTTTAGGTAAGTCTTTCGATCTGGTTCGTCCATGTGATCACACACGAAATTTAGCTATTCTGGCAATGCAAATATGAAAGAAAATCCTTTCAAACCGAATCCAAGCTCTCATGAAGCGCCAGATGAATTGCAGTCGTGCGGATTCTTTCGGTGGGCATATTTACTTTTGGCGATCGGTTTTTTGACGCTTGCCATTGCCTCTGCTTTATCACAATTTGTGATGATTGGACTTTTGGGGTTGGTACTTTTTCCAGTTTCCCTGCTCACGCTGTTGATTGGGGGGGCAGTTGTTATCGGAGAGAACCGAACTTCATGGAAAAGGCATGTTGCAGGTTGGGCAACCTTCTTTCTGGGCGTTTTGGCAGTCATGTTTATTTCGGCAATGACTACGTCTGTTGCGTATAACTATGTCGCCCGTTCCAGTTTGATGTTGCTGCCTTATCATTGGGTGTTCGTAACGCTGGGTTGGGTAATGTCAGCTGTGACGATCGCTGCCTCTTTTATGTTGAAAGCGGGTTGGGCTCGACCCCGTTGTTTTGTTTGGGGAGCGGTTGCTTTGGCTGTGCCCCCTGCTTCGCTTTTGTTATTCTGGATTCTGGTTTGGTCTGGGCAGGCATTGGAAGCGTGAGTAACAGTTCTCAACTAAATCAGTTGGCTCTATTTAATTAAATAGGCCTAGCGACGTTTTGAATTGCATTACTGAGAGTGGTCGCTTGCGAGACTTAGATAGAAGATGGTTAGGCTAATGCCAATCAGTAAGGATGGGAATGCATAGGCTGGGCTCCAGCTTCCGGGGAGCGAGAAGACAGCAAGCACTACCGTAAAAATAACTAGCTGCCGAATAGAAACTTGAATAGTTTTTTCCATGTGCAAAGGCGATGTGTTATTTAAGATACCGGATCTAATTTTTTAGAGTGAGTATTTACGATTCTAGTCTTTGACGGCCTCTGTGAATTGATTTTTTAAACGAAACTGATAAGTGATTAACAGAAGAGCAGTGAGCACCGCACAAACAATAAAAATTCTGTTGCTCTGGACGCCAATTCGTTTGAGTCCAATGAAAAGAAAGTTTCCAAAAATAATGCCGACGAAAGAAAGGCAGTTCCATAACCCAAGGATCTGTCCCCGTTTTTCATTGCCGGCAAGTTCTTGAATCATCGTTTGGAGGGGTACCATCACAAAGCCGGCCATGAATCCGCCGGCGGCCAGAAGCGCGGTCACTGCGATAAAGCTATTGGGGATAAGGCCAAGTGCTAAAAACGGAATCGAGGTGCCAATTGCCCCGAGTGGAATAAGAGCCGGGCGAATTTGATGGCCGGAGATCCTGCCAGCGACGTAATCGCCGATGCCTGTAGAAATTCCCAGAAGTGCCATCAGTAAAGCGGTTTTCGTCGCCGAGATTTCTAACAGTTCTTTGTAATCCGCAATGATCAGGATCGCGATGCCAGCGACGACTAGGTAGAAGAAAGACCAAGCTAGGATGACTGATTTAAGCGTGGTTCCCGAAAGTGCTTTCCATGTTGAAATGTAACTTTCGAAAATCCGATAGCTAATTTTCAGATCTGGATTTTGGGCAGAGAGCCGAGGGATTCCGTATGAGGCAAGCGTGCCGAGCACACCGATAACTATAATGACGATGCCGGGAAGCCATCGTATCGCTGTTGAGGGGTCCTCGGGAGCATAAATGTCGTAGAGCGGTCCGCCAACAGCGCTGCCTAAGATAATTGCGACGTAAGTGAACATGTTGATGGTGCCGTTGGCTCGACTTAGTTTTTCGGTTGGCATGATTTCCGGTAGGATGCCAAATTTTGCCGGTGAAAAAAAAGTGCTTTGAACAGCGATGATCACAAGTGCAACCAAAACTAGCCAAACGTTACCAATCCAGAGTCCCATCATCGCGATCAAAGCAATCAGGATCTCCGACCATTTAGAGAAAATACTGACTTGGCGTTTGCTGAATTTGTCTGAAAATTGTCCAGCGAATCCGGACAGCAGAACAAACGGGATTGCAAGGCATAGCGAGGCCCAGCCCTGCCCGCCTTCTCCGAGTTGGTTTTCCCATATACCACCGGCAGCTAGTCCAAAAATTAAAACCTGCTTGAGTATGTTGTCGTTCGCAGCGCCAAGAAATTGAGTGACATTTAAAAAGTAAAAACCACGGTTGCTGAAATTTGTCAAGTCAAATGCTCCGGGGAAATACGGCTTCTCTAATTAATCTTCGATTGGCGAATTGAAGTTTAATTCTTTTGTTGTTTTTTTGATAGAGAAGTCTATCGTCCATTAAGCAAAGGTCTGAAATACCGTTGCACGCCAAGAAGTCTTGAACTGCAAAGAGAAACTGCCATTTGGAGATTCGAAAGATCATTAGTCTTTTAATTTCCACCACAACCCGAATCTAAAGCGGGAGTTGATTTTTCCTCTACTCGTATATTGGAAAGAAAGTATTGAAAGCAACTTCGCAGAAATGGCCTGGATCATTATAGCGCTGATTGAGATTTAACGTTGTGATTGCAGCCATCTCTTCATCGTTTAAATTAAAGTCAAAGATTTCAAAATTTTCACGTAGGCGTTCTGAAGAAGACGTCTTCGGTACGATTGCTGTCCCTCTTTGAACGCCCCACTTCAAAATAACCTGCGCGGGGGTTTTGTTATGTGAATTGGCAATTTGAATAATTGAAGAGTTGTTGAGCAGGGATTGTTCTGACGAGGCCATGCCAATTGAATAATACGACTCAGCTCCAAGTGGTGAAAATCCAGTCACAGCAATCGATTCCTGCTTGCAATATCTAAGTAGTTTGTCTTGAGTTAGGCGAGGGTGCAGCTCGATTTGCAAAACGGAAGGGCGAATTTTTGCATATGATAAAAGATCTCGAATTAACGAACAGTTAAAATTGCAGATGCCAATGTTCTTAACCAATCCCTGAGAAATCAACTCTTCCATTGCTTCCCAGGTTTCGCGGATAGGCACCGGATCAATTTCGATTTTAGGAAATTCAGCATCTGGATCGTAAAACCATTCTGGTGGGTAGCGATGCTCAAAGGGAACAAATTTTGTGGCGATTGGAAAGTGAATTAGGTAGAGGTCAAGATAGTCTAGTTGAAGGTCGTTGAGTGATTTTTGGAGTGCAGGGCGAACATGTTCGGCCGCATGGTATGTGTTCCAAAGTTTGGAGGTGACCCAGAGATCTTCACGATTGCAAAGTCCAGCCTTCACCGCAGCTTGAAGTCCTTCACCAACTTGCGACTCGTTGCCATAATCACAGGCGCAGTCGAAGTGGCGGTACCCAATTCTGATTGCCTCTTGAACCAATTTGGGTAGGATTGGTTTTTCAATTTTCCACATACCTAGGCCAAGGGAAGGGATTTGAGATCCATTGTTTAAAGTAAGAAAGTTGTTCACTCGGCAGCTTTCACTAGATTAGGTTTTTTATGAGTGGAATTGTCGTGAGGTCAAGCAGAATGGTCAACGGGCTTGGGAGTCTCAGAGATGCGAACTTCTGGGCTGAAACTTAAAATAGATTGGTGGTTTAGAGGTAACTCGAAATTGAGTTT
>CALKNI010000062.1 GCA_938091115.1 uncultured Pirellulaceae bacterium
TTGACATACACCCATTCCACTCCAAGCTTTTCGCCCGTAGTGATTTTTTTCTTATTGACTGTCTCTGTTAAAAAACGGAGCAAATCCCATGGATGACAACCAACCAAACGAACAAAATTGCGATCCGCTCGATGTAAAACAGTGCATAGAACGAGCACAGCAGGGTGACGCATCGGTCTTACAAGATCTAAAAAAGCACATCCAAAAAAATCCTCAGCTTATAACCGAAAATGCAGATCTTGCGACCACTACCCATCATAAATGGATCTCCCTACTCTCCAAAAACGACTTGTTTAAGGTGCAATGCCTTTGGGACGAAATTTATCACCTCAAAGAGAAATTAATCAAAGAGGGGAATGGAACGACCGTCGAAAAACTAATCATTGACCAAGTCATTTCGACCTATCTGCAAATCTATTATCACGAGCAAGAAAATATGGAACGTTTATCTTATTGCTCTGAGGTACCCGCGCCGGAAACCAAGGCCCTTGAGGCAACTTTTAACCGCCATATGCGATCCCTCTGCACTTACAGCGCAATCAATGCGATTAGCGCCAAAGCTCAAATTGAAAAAGCAGTTAACTCCGCTATGGAGAACTTAAACCTAGCGAGCTAGTAGACGGAATGAAACTCTTACCGATCAAAGGGTTGTAAGTCTTAGCCCATTGAAATTTCAACTTGTCCCTCGACGGTTATCTATCAATAATGCTCCGACTCTAAGACTTAAATTCCTTTCTGGCAAATCTCATGCAAAAACTATATTTCTCTATCCTTCTACTGGTCACACTGCCGCTATCGGTAGCAACCGCCCAAGAAACTAAAACGAAATCAACTCCCGTTCTGGTCAATGCAAAAAACGGCAAACTGATCTGTGAATTGATGCCCGGCAACACGAGCATCGAGTTCATTGGGACTCACGTCGGTGACAAACCTAAACCGAGGCTCGGGGGCTTTAAGAAATTCATAGGCCAGGTTGAAATCGCGGATGGGAAACCGGTCGCTTTCAACGTCGATATGGAAATCACCTCGATCTGGACGGAGTTCGACAATCTTACGAAACACCTAATGAATGCTGACTTCTTTGAAGCCAACAAGTTTCCGAAGTCAAAATTCGAAAGCAACTCCATCAAGATTTCAAAAGATGGGAACTGCACCATTCAAGGCAAACTGACGCTCCACGGCGTCGAAGGCGAATTTGAATTTCCAGCGAAATACCAATCAACCGATCAGGGCCTCCTCCTTACCTCCGAGTTCAAACTCGACCGCACCAAATTCGGCATGACCAAGATGACTGAGGGAGTCGAAGCGGCAGTAACAGTGAGCGTGTCAATTGGTAAACCCACCCGGGGAGTCAAATCCAAAGCGGGTAATGGAAGTGATTCGAGTGACAAGAAAACCAGCCTCGACGATTTGAAGGTGGAAGGTGAAAAGGTAACGATCAGCCTCCCTGCGATGACCTGAACGGGATGCGCCGCTTCCGTGCGAAGCCGATTGAATACCGTTGCTAAAATCCGTGCCTTTGACATTAACCTCGACGAACAAACCGTCACGATCATCCATGCAGAGGATCTCGATCTCGAGTCAACACTGAACGAACTAGCCAAGGTTAACGACAAAATGGCTGGATGGTCAGTTAAGAAGTAAAGCTGAAGCTTAGGATCGCAATGGCAATTTTGATCTAATTTCGTAGCGAGGTCAGAGCCATCTGGCTACGCATTTGGCAGATTATCTGAGTTGAGGTCTCGACAAGTGCCGAACCTGCTTGAACTATTTTTGCAAGTTGGCTAACTTGCATCCAACGCTCTTTGATGCAATCGATTCGTCTGCGAAAGCGATCCCAACATGCCGCTCAAAATCCTCCACACCGCCGACAATCACATTGGCCTATCCTTCGCCAAGTACCCGGATGAGATTCGCGAACGTTTGGTAGAAGAGCGTTTTCTCGCACTCGAGCGGTTAGTGGAAACTGCCAATGAACAAAAGGTTCATTTCTTTGTCATCGCAGGGGATCTCTTTGACAAGCAGACCGTTGCGAAGAAACTAATCAAACGCGCGGTTTCCATCCTGGCAAAGTTTGAAGGCGATTCCGTTTTAGTTCTTGCTGGTAATCACGATTACTATGAAGGCAGTGACAACAAACTGTGGCAAACTTTTACGTCCGAAGCGGAGGGCACCTGTGTCATCCCGCTACTCAAGCAAGAAACCAAAGAATTTGATTCAGATGCTGGTCGTATCTGTTTCTACGCTTGTCCGTGCCCGAGCAAGCACAGCAGCGATCATATGATTGGCTGGACTGTCGACAAAGATAAAGCGGAAGACACAGTCCACATTGGAATTGCTCACGGAAACGTCGAAGGATTCGGGCTCGATTCCGATAACCGTTATTTCAACATGTCGGAAACAGATTTTCAAAACTCTGGACTCGACTCATGGCTTCTGGGGCACATCCATGTCCCGTTTCCGAAAAGTGGAACCACTGGGAATCCCAGCTTCTTCATGCCCGGGATCCATACCCCCGATTCCATCAAATGCACGCACCCAGGCTATGCTTGGTTAATCGAAATATCAGAATCCAAAGCATTTAAGTACGAGCCCCTAACCCCTGGTGCCGTACGGTTCGTACGCATCAATGACTCTTTGACCGATAGCGACGATGTCCAAAAACTCAGGTTGCGTTGCGAAGAATTCGATTTGCAAAATACAGTTCTGAATTTCCAACTTGAGGGCCGGCTCGACGAAGAGGGGAAAAAAGCGTTCAAAGATCTTTGCACCCAGTTATCTAATGAATGCCTTCACTTTTCGGATGACTCGATCATCGCGACGGTTCTCGATGCAGCGGCGATCTCCGCCAAATACCCAGATGGCACTATTCCAAACTCTCTCCTGCTTGATTTATTGAACGAAGAAGAACATCCCGAGGATGCTCAGATCGCTCTTGAAATCATGGAATCGATCAACGCCCAATGAAACTTAAACACATTCAACTCCATCCGTTCGGGGGAGTCGCAGATCGTTCCTTCACGTTTCTCGACGGCCTCAACGTCATCGAGGGGCCTAACGAATTTGGTAAGAGCACACTTAGCAATGCGCTCTGGCACGTACTCTTTACTCAAAGCAAACTCACACCATCCAAATTGAAAAAGGTCATGGGACGCTGGCTTCCCAAGCCAAGCGGCGACCATGTCCAGGTTAGCTTGCAATTTGAAGCGGATGGCGAAAGCTGGACTCTTAACAAATCATGGGGTGCGCGGGCAGAATCCTCTCTCGAAAAATCGGGGGGGCAGTCGATTGTCGATCCTTCCACTGTTCAGGAAAAGCTTTTCGAACTTCTTCAGCGCAATGAAGCGACTTGGCAACATGTGCTTTTCGTGAACCAAGCGGAATTGACTCGGACCGTCCACGCATTGCAGGAAAATGCGAACCAGATTGAAAACATCCAGCCGTTTGTTCTCGGTGCGGCCTCGATCCCCGGCGACATTTCTGCAGATGATCTACAAGACGCCATCGACGAGAAAATCAGTGATCACTATGGGCGTTGGGATCTGGATTCCGATGGACCTCAAAAAGGCCGCGGGATTGGTAATCCTTGGTCAGTCGGCGTTGGCCCTTTGTTGTCAGCCTACTACAAACAAGAGACCGTGCAGGCTGAATATCACAAAGTGATCGCGCATGAAAAACAAGTCGATTCCCTTAACTCTCAGATCCGCCAAGTTCAAGAACAACTCGAAGAGGGTCGTGAATTTGTAGAGACCGGCCAAGAACTAAGAAACGGTCTAGCGCAGCGCGGGAGCTTAGAAGAAAAAGAAAAGGGATTTGAGAAAGAATTAAAACTGCTCAAAAAGGTGATGATGGACTGGCCAGGAGCAGCCAAAATTATTGAAAGCAAAGAAGGCGAATACAACGATGTCTCAAAGAGCCTCAAGACCATCGAGCGCGAATTAGAAATTGCTGAACAACTGAAGGCGGCTGAGAATCTCAAAAAAGGATACAAGAGGATTCTTGATTCCAAAGAGCAATTGAAAGCCGCCTCCGAACGACTGGCAAAATCAAACAGTATCCCAGCTGATTTATTGTCGGAGCTAAAAAACCTTGAGCACAAAATCAAAGAGCTTCAAATCAAACTGGAAGCTCAAAAACTCAACGCTTCCATCGAAAGCCAACAACCGAAACAGGTCACGATAACTCGCGGGGGCGAGGCTGCCGAAGAAATTTCTTTAAACGCCGGGGAGAATTGGACCGCCACTGCAGATGGAAAAGTGACCTTTGCATTTGACGATCTGTCCATTCGAGTTGAAAGCGGAAATAGTGACGTCAATCAATTGCTCGATGATCTTCAGAGTGCCAAAGATCGCCAGCAAGAGATCTTACGCGCGCTCAAAGTTGACAACATCAATGCTGCTGTCGCCGCAGATGAACTGTATAAAAAGGCGTTTGCAGAAGAACACCGACTGAAAGGCCTCTACCAGGCTGCTCTGCATGACCGAAGTGAGGAGGAGTGGAAATCCAAAATCGCCGAACTCGACGCACTCCCTCAAACGAGATCGATCGAAGCGCTCAAAGACGAACGAAGCGCCGCCTTTCAAAAAGAAGCACGACTAAAAGCTGAAATTCAACAGGAAAAAGATAATATCGAAGGTTGGACCAAAGAATACAAAAGCCCCGACTCACTCACCGACACAATTATCAATACAACTGCTGAACACAAGGTAACATTATCCAAACTCGAAAAACTTCCCTCACTCCCGGAAGGATTTAACTCAGTACCAGAATACTTCGACAAGCTCGATAGGAAAGCAGCCAGCCAACGTCAAATGCAAGAACGGCTTGGCGCGTTTAGTATTGAGTTAGCAGAACTATCGGGTGCCTCGCCTGAAAAAACCGCAGAGGATCTCAGAGAAGAATTGGACTTTCAAGAGCGAGCGTTTCAAAAGAGGGTCAACGAAGGTCTCGCCTTGCAGAGAATCAAAGCCAAACTTGAGACGATCGTAGCCAACCGTGATGAAGCCGATCCACTGGCAAATTTGGAATCATCCATCGCAGCCTATTTCAGCAAATTGACTTCCAATCGCTATCAAGATATACGCTTGGATGGCACCGCACCGGTCGAAGTGATCGGCCAGCACTCATTCGAAACTGACCTATTGTCTCAAGGCACCGCAGGCTCACTCGCACTGGCGACGCGACTCGCAATGGCTGAATTATATCTCGATGAAATGGATGGCTTTTTGATACTTGATGATCCATTTACCGATATGGATCCGGTCCGTAGAAAGGCTGCACATATCTGCCTAGGCAAATTCTCGGAAAACCACCAAGTGATCCTCTTTACCTGCCACCCCGAACACGCGGAAGAAATCCTCAAATTAACCAATGCCTCCCGACCTGAAATGGACAACAAACCGCATCTCGGCACGGCTTCAACGGAAACCCCAGACTCGGAAACGCCCGAGGTGGATACCGGTCGCCTGTTTTGATTCCCTCCCCGACTTCACTTCGATAACTTCGACGCTTTTAGGTTTTCCCCTACCGTGGCAAACCATATCGGGAAACGGATTGATGGCACTGGCGAATCCGCCTCGCTCCAGTTCGGCGGGCATTGGCATCCTGTCGTTTCCATTGGTCGAGGTGCAGACAGAATGCGTTGGCTTTGTCTTGTCGTAATCCAACATCACATCACCCTCCCAGCCTTCGCGCCGTTCAAGGGAGGCATGAACCCAAACGCAAGCAATTCAGCCAACTTTTTCGCCATTTGCGATGGCAGAATCTGGCAAACCTGACCTTGATAGCGGGGTAAACTGGCAAATCCCTGCCCCTGCTTACAAGCTTCTGAACCCAACCTTCCCACCCAAAGCAAATGCTGCTAAAAGCCATCATGCGATCTCTTCTAATTACGATTCTTCTCATCTCAACCAGCACTGGTTGTTCGCTATTCAACCCTCGCTATGCCATGAATGATCCGGTTTATGCACAAAAATACGCCAAGCAAGCGAGCCCTGGAGACTTTTTCGGGAAACTGAAACAGGCCGCTGACGCCCGTCACAATGACAAACAAGTTGGCTGGCTGGTCGGCGGTGGCACTCAGGTAAATTCAAACTCCATGGATACTCTCGGAACCATAGAATTAGGGCGCGAGATATATGACACGAGTTATCTATCTCATCGAGTATCACTAAGTGGTCTCGTGGGAAATAACACATCCGCCTTTGGAGCCGAGGCAGGCATACGTCTGCAAACTCCAACCCGTTTCGCTCCGTTTGTTGGCATTGGCGGATTTGGAGGCATCCGAACAGTCGATGCCGTCACCCTAGGTTTAGAAGTCTGGAATGAATCCAACAATCCACTTGACCTTCTGGAGGAAGAACTACCAACTGAATCGGTCAATGGCCTAGCCACTTTCTATCCGGAGGTAGGTGCTCATTTCTGGATTGACGGCAACATTCGGATATCAGGATTTGGCCGATACACGATCACATCCGAGGGCAGAGATTATGATGACTGGATGGTGGGTGGACAGCTCACCATCTTTGGCCATTAAACCAAGTCACTAATGGCACCGCCATCACAACGGTCGATTGAATTAAAATAAAATTCAATCAAATGATATTTCATCCATTTCCGACATGGGATTTCCAGGGCTCAGGTCAACTGAAAAATCTCGATCATCAAAAGTATCGAATATTCCATCAGAGCCTCGATGCTTAATCAGCATTTCAGTTTCCGAAATCTTCGTTGCTCTCATCATTTCCGCTTCACCTCCGTCACGCAGCAGTTCCTCAAACTCAACCTCAGTCGGCACTCTGTCATTCTCAATGTAGAACGCACGTATCTTATCTTCGACGACACTGGCTTGCTCAGCAATTTCAATTTCAAACTCGAGCGCCGAGACACCAGCCGCTCCGACTCCCACCGCTGCCGCACCTACGAAAAAAAATGGGACAATAAAAAAGAGGACAACCAATAAAAACTGGAGGCCTGTTACTAAACTGATAACCAAACCAGCAATTGCAAAGGAAGCTGGTTGCCGGAACATCCCAATCAACGAACAAGTGAAACTAATTGGAAACAGAAGACCTCCACACATGACCAGAGAAACCAAAGAGGTCACAAAACCAATCATGCCAAGTGGGTTTGACTGAGAATTCTGCACAACTACATGCGTGTGCTGGTGATAACTATGATCTTGCGGTGGTTTATAATGTTCACTCATCAAATTTCTTTCAGCTATGAGTGTCTACAAGAGACTTTACCGATTACTTCTTTAATAGCTCCAGCACGCCGCTAGACATCGTAACAATCCCAGTCATCAAGCTCGGTTCGACATGGGGAGAAAACTCTGCCGAATGTAAAGACGGGGGTGTAATTTCATTCGACTCAAAATACTCAAGCTTCCGCGGCTCTACAACGCCCAAAAAATACATCAGACTTGGCACCCCGGCACGCCCGTACTGACTGAAGTCTTCACCGCCCATCACGGGCTCGGCATCGAGTACATTTTCCGTTCCGATCGCGTCTTCGAATACTTTTTTCATTTTTGCCGTCAGTTCAGCATCGTTTGAAAGCGAAGGCGTTCCCTCAGAGATTTTGATGACGGGCTCTTTCGCTCCCGCACTGATCGCCGCCGCCTTTGCTTTTCGCTTAATCCCATTTAAAAGCAATTGCCGAACCTCTTCAGAGTAACTTCGGACTGTTAATTGGAGTTTGCAACTGTCTGAAATAATATTGTGCTTCGTCCCGGCATGAATCGAACCAACGGTGACAACTCCCGCTTCGATTGGCTTCACCTCGCGAGAAACCAACGTTTGCAAATCGACAACTAATTTTGCGGCCTGAACAATAGGGTCGATGGTGGTGTGGGGATAGGCTCCATGACCGCCACGCCCAAAGACCTCGATGTCAACACTGTCCACGTTCGCCATCGCATAACCGGGACGAACGGAGACCGATCCGCTGGGAGTTACTGAATTACAATGCAGTGCCAAGGCATAATTGGGCTTAGGAAATTTTTTGAACAAGCCATCTTCGAGCATCGCTGTTGCCCCCATCCCTCGCTCTTCAGCAGGCTGGCCGATAAACATAACCGTTCCTTGCCACCGCTTCTTATTGGCTGCGAGAAACCTCGCGACTCCCGCCAGCGTCGTCATATGAATATCGTGGCCGCAAGCGTGCATTACACCAACGGTATTCCCGTCAGCGTCGACCGTGGTAACCTTCGATGCGTAAGGTACATCGGTCGCCTCGGTCACAGGCAAGGCGTCGAGGTCGGTGCGAACCATGACAGTTGGCCCATCACCATTCTTCAATAGACCAACAACCCCGTAACCACCGACATTTTCGGTTACAACCGCACCAACCGCCTTCAACTCAAAGGCCAGTTTGGCGGCAGTTTCTTTTTCATGAAACGAAAGTTCTGGCGTCTTATGAAAATGCACATAAAGCTCAACCAGTTCGTTCAAGTTTTTCTTGACCCATTGGCCAGGCTCTTGAGCATTCACGGCATGAGTAAACATAACCTGAGAGAGAAACAGAAAACAAATGAATTTGTGCATCATTACATCTCGGGCGGAAGAAATGGCATGAACCGGACCGATCGCCGGAAATAACTATCTACTTTTTAACCGGTGCGCGACTATTTTCCCAGTCTCAAGCAACCTGCGATTATTCTTTATCCCATTTCGAAGGAGTTTCCTGATTTCGTTGCTTTTCCCTCCGAGAAAAATGCGTATTCTTTTCTTGTTGACCTTCACTGCTTTGACTTTCATTGCAAATGCTCACACTTACAAGAAAACTATCAGGTGGGTGACATTGTTGAGTTTGATTTCCCTGAAAAGACTTAACCGATGTTTCGATTTTCCATCATTCAGGTCGCGTCTAGAGGATTCTCAATTCCTTAGCCTTCGGCTTCCTTTTCGGATATCATAAAACAATTGGCAAAAACAACATTTACCTTTCGCCCACCTAATCGCTAGGACCGCGCGGCAAAACGAGGATTCTCAGTCTATGAAGATGTATTTATCGAGCTTGATTTTTGGCAGTCTAATCGCTTTGACCTTAGGAACGCCCATTAGTTTATTGGGACAGGCAAAGTCGAATGATGAAGTGTCGCTCACGGACGCCGGACAAAAACTTCAGAAAGAATATACCGCTGAGCTTGAGAAACTCCGCAACCAACTCGCAGCTAAATTGCCCCAATCTGAGAACGCCAACAAAGCAAAGCTGAAACAGTTGCTCTCCAGCGATAAACTTGACAACAAACTCGCCAAATTCGTCGTGATGCATGAAGCCACTTCTGAAGGATTGGCCAAGTTCGCTCAACAAGGGAAACAACAAAAGGCACTCGTTGAGAGATTACTTGCTGATGCCAACTTAATGAAGCAAATGCTTGTGGCCGATGGCGCAAATGCTAAGCGACAAGGTCGAGGCTTTGGCGCTCCCGAGTACGGACCGGCAATGCAGATTTACACAGACATTCAAAAAGGGAGCATGAAAGCGACCAGCGGTGTTTTACATCGCCTTGCACTCGCGATCAGCCTTGAGCATGCGGTTCCTGTCACACAGACCAATCCTGTCGATCAACCCAATGCTCCAAAAACAGTCGATCCGGTCAAGCGTTACTTTCACTACGAAAAAGCTTTTGAAAATGGTGAATTGGATCCCGCATTCGAACGACTAAGCACCTGGGAACTTCGCATGGTGGTCAATGGTGATGAGCCCGATGAGACGTTGGCTTGGGGCCGAAAAATGCTGAGGAATTACCGGCCTGACCACATCTTAAATGACAACTATGGCTGGCGCTACGTAAGCCTCGTCGGTTCTGATGTGAAATATGGTTCCGGGGATGTTAAATACGATCGACCCGAGCTTCAAAAATACCAAAACATATTAATGAATGGTGGAGTCTGTGGCAGGCGAGCATTCATTGGTCGCTTCATTTTGCGAGCCTTTGGCATACCCACAACAGCTCGTCCAAGTCGCGGGCACGCCGCACTTGCCCATTGGACACCCAATGGCTGGGTCGTCAATTTAGGTGGCGGCTGGGGAGCAGGTTGGACCAGCACTCGTTATCGAAGTGATCTCGATTTTCTTGCGACGACGCAAGCACGCAACAATCGTAAAGAATTCCTTAAGGTAAAGCGGGCCCAATGGATTGGAGATGTTTTTGGAGAAAAGCGAACGTACGGGGAACAGGAAGAAAACCCGGAATTCTGGAACGCCCTTTCGCTGAAGACACAACGGACAATTATCGATGATGGCGCCGTTGTCACACTCGATCCGCTCGGCGAAGATCTCGGGGAAGCCAATGAACCGACCGTCGCTGAAAAGATCATCGCCTCCCCTGTCTCCGACGCTGATCGAAAAATTAACTATGAAAGTAATTTAATCTCGATTCCGGCTGCTGCTTACAGTAAACCAACGGGAAACACCCGGGATGTTCTTGCCATGAGGAGTTTTGATGGTGGCATGCAGGTCTTTCTGCCTCGATTCTTCCCGAAAGGGACCACGATCATGCGTGGTGGCACATGGAAAGGAGATGCGAATGCATGTTCCTCTGGATTCCGCATGCTCAGCGGTGGCTATGGACGATATGAGAACTGGGGACTACGCGCTGCTGTTTCCCATGGCGGAGGTAACGCCCCCAGTGAATTAACACTCGACCTTGGCGATGGTGTAAAGATGGAATTGGTCTACATCAAACCGGGCAGCTTTGTGATGGGTGGCGAAAGCACCAAAGACGGCCGATTCGAATGTGTCGAAGTTCCCAAACACGAAGTAACCATCACAAAAGGTTTCTACCTTGGAAAATACGAAGTCACTCAGGCACAATACCAGGCTCTGATGGGCTCCAATCCGAGTCGATCCACCAAAAATCCTGAATGCCCCGTGGATAATGTCGGTGCACCAGACGCAATTACATTCTGTGGCAAACTTGCTGAAGTCACCGGAAGAGACGCGCGGCTTCCCACCGAAGCGGAATGGGAATACGCCAGCCGCGGTGGCCGAAATTCAAAATGGTTCTTTGGCGATGATCCTTCAAAATTGGAGGCATTTGCATGGTCTAAAGCCAACGCCGGTGGAAAGTCTCATCCAGTAGGCCAGAAGAACCCAAACCCGTGGGGACTGTACGATATTTACGGCAATGTGTGTGAGCGAATCTCTGACACCTATGTTCGAAACTACTACTCGATCAGCCCCAAAGAAGATCCGACGGGGCCAAGCCAAGGTACCAACTCCCGTTTTGAGTACCAGGTCAACGCACCAAAATCAGGCAAGTACGCCTTCAAAGCAAGAGTCGTCACAGCCAATTATGATCAACGACTCAATGTCCGCGTCAACGACAGTGCTGACGAACTGGTTCTCGAGATGCCATTCACTGAAGGTGACTGGAAGGAATCCGATGAGATCATGCTTACCCTAAAAGAAGGCGAGAACACTTTGCAGTTCTCACGCAACCAACCTCCTCAATATGGAGTAGCCATCAAAGACTTCACTCTCACTCCAGTCAAGTAAACGACTCGATCAAGCGTCCCTAGGCTGAGTTTCTTAGGGACGCATTTTCAAATTTAGTCGCCAACGCCCATGCAGTCGACGATCAGGAATCTTGCGAGCCGACTACGGTATCTGCAAGCGCACGACCCAGATCGCCTTTGACGACCAGACCAGCAAAATCTACCGGCTCAAGGTTGAACTGAAGTCGAAGCAAATCTTCGGCCCTTCGTTTATCATCTCGACGCTTTCCAGTGAACTCTGCTAAACCGAGTACCCGACTAGCAAAGTCTTCAACTAAAGGCGCCAATTCAGGCAAGCCGGGAATATCAATTTTAAACTCAATTCGCTCAGGCGAATTCATTCAATCAAATCCCGATCGGGTTGTTCGTCCAGATCATTTATTTTGACTTCCACCATGAATTTAATAGTCGTGACCAGACCAACTTTCAAGAACGGATCGCTGCCAAGTTTCAAGTGCAAACAGCATTTCAGCCACTCGCCGTGGATCATCAGCACTGAGATCCTTCTGCTCCATCGGATCATCTTTTAAATGATAGAGTTCGGTTTTTACTTTTCCATTTTTCTCAATTCGATGCAACTTCCAAGGCCATGAATTCCAAGCCGCATGACCGTGGAGATCATTTTGATCGCGCTCTGGATATTCATTGACGTTCTTCAATAGACGCCTTGGAAATGGATTTGGCTCACCCTTCTCCTCAGCTTGCATCAATGCTTTTATGATTCTGTCGCTCCATGTCGATTCGCCATTTTGATAGCCATGCCAAAAGCCCAT
>CALKNI010000063.1 GCA_938091115.1 uncultured Pirellulaceae bacterium
CAGTGATCAATCTCGCTGAGGTTGGCTTTAAAGAAGGTTGTTAGCCATGAGTTATATTGTGACAAACCTCGCTGTGTTGGGCTACCTTGAATTCTTTTACTTAGGCCATTCTTTAGAAACTTTACCACTTAAAGGGTATCCGATGTTCGGGTAGCGGGAATCCGAGATTTTTATCAACTTGATTGAGCAATGAATTGCCCGACAGAAATCGATTGATGTTCTCGCAGAAAATGTCAATTGTGACCGGAATTCGAAGTGGAGACTGAGCGCCAACATGGGGAGAGATAATCACATTGTCCATTTCCCATAATGGCGATGACGTAGGTAAAGGTTCTGGCTCGACGACATCGAAGCCGGCACCGCCGAGTCTGCCGTTCGAAAGTGCCTCGATCATACTTTGGGTTTCCAAAACCGAACCCCTACCGACGTTGATCACGTAGGCACCTGGCTTAAGAAGATCAAATTGTGCTTTCCCAATTCTATTTTCATTTACTGAAGAGAGCGGCAACGTGATGATTAAAACATCGATTTGAGGAAGCATTTCTTCTAAACCTGAAGCCGGCAGGATTTGATCAACCACTCCGTTGTCGATCAGCTCCTTTGCGGATTCAGCAAAGCAGTCAGTCGCAATGATTCGGTTGACCATTGGCCGGAGAATCTGGGCAATCCGCTGGCCGTTTCCCCCAAATCCAGCAATTCCAATGGTCTTTCCGAATAGATTGTCTGTCGGGCGGCGAACAAACTGTTTTACCTGCTGAGCCTTAAAAAATACGGAACTTCGCCGTATCAAGCCCATTAAAAGGGACATCATTTGCTCACCGACTTGCGGGGCAAATAATCCCGAACAACCGCTAACCAGAATGTCTGAATTAATGACCGGGGGAACGAGGCAGTGGTCTAGCCCGGCCGCGGATGACTGAATCCACTTTAGTTTTCCATTTGTGACAACACGATCCCAGTCGACGGGCACTTTTGCATGACCGCAGAAAATATCGGCTTTAAAGATCTCTTCTGAAATGGTCTCCTGGTTTGCAACAATTACATCAAACTTTCCCGCGGCAGCAACGCGAATGGTGTCGGCATCCGCAGCGGATAATGGAAAACAGGTTACGATCTTTTCGGAGGGCATAGCAAGGATTCTATAATTGAATTGCTGGTTGGTGCAAAATTCTGCGGAAGCAAGCTTCTGCATTTCTTAGATTTTAATCTTGTTTTGCGACGTTGCCGAGTCCACCTCGACTCCAAATTCATTCATCGAATCGACTCCTGTTCCGAACTATGGTTTTATGAGTAATTGTAATTCTTTGGATTCTTGGCAAAACATTGCTAGAATGCCGCAGTAATTGGTTTTGTTTCAAAGATCTTTTGAGTTGATATTAAATGTCGGTTTGCAATAGTCGCTATCTTGTTGTTTCTTCTTTTTCTGTTTTTATTTTGCAGTCGTTATTTCTTTTGTATTTGCAGGCTGGAAGTAGCCGCCTAATGGCGGACGAAGCAATAAATCGGCCTAACATTTTGGTGGCAATCTCTGACGATCAGTCATGGAGGCACACTTCAATAAGTGGGTGTAAGACGATTGCAACGCCAAACTTTGATCGGATTGCCAAAGAGGGAGTGCTTTTCAATAATGCGATTTGTGCGTCCCCCGGCTGCTCGCCGTCCCGGGCTTCGATCTTAACCGGACGTTATCCATGGCAACTCGAACAGGCAGGCACCCATGCGAGTTCATTTCCATCGAAATATGTAGTATTTCCCGAACTCTTAGAAAACGCTGGTTATTTTGTCGGCTACACCGGAAAAGGTTGGCAACCCGGAAATTTCAAGGTCTCGGGCCGTGCTCGCAATCCAGCTGGTGTTAGCTTTAGCGAGCTAAGAAATCGAGAGGTTCCTGCAAGTGGGATTGCTAAAAATGACTATGCTGGGAATTTTGAAAAGTTCCTCGAGGAAAAGCCCGTTGATCAGCCATTTTGTTTTTGGTATGGCGGCCATGAGCCCCACCGTTCCTTCGAAAAAGGGAGCGGGCTTGCGTCAGGAAAGCGACTGGCCGACGTCGAAGTGCCAAAATTTTTACCCGATTCGGAGGTAGTACGCAGTGACATTCTCGATTATTGCCTCGAAATTGAGTGGTTCGATCGTCATTTGGGAAAAATGATTGCGTCGCTTCAGGCTAGCGGAGAATTGGAGAATACCCTGATCATTGTCACAAGTGATAATGGAATGGCTTTCCCCCGTGCCAAGGCAAATGTCTACGAGTACGGTATTCATATGCCCTTGGCAATTCGGTATGCTCCCGCAATTCCCGGTGGTCGAGTCGTGGATGACGTTGTAAGTCTCACTGACCTTGCCCCGACAATTCTTGAAATGAGCGGCGTAGAACAACCTGAAGCTAAGGGCAGCGTTAACTCAATGACTGGGAAGAGTCTCGTGCCGGTGCTGAAATCGAATGAATCAGGGCTGACTCAATTCAGGCGCAGAGAAGTCTACAGTTGTCGCGAGCGGCATTCGTCGTCCCGTTGGGAAAACCTCACTTATCCTCAGCGTTGTATTAGGACTTCGCGTTACCTCTTGATCCGAAATATGAAACCGGAAAGATGGCCCGCTGGGGCACCGAGAAAAATGCAGTCGGGTAAATTAGGACCGGAAGATGGTGGCTATCATGATATTGATGCCTGTCCATCGCTCAGTTTTTTAATTGCAGAAAAATTGAACCCCGAAATCGCCCCCTACTTCTCTCTTGCCGTTGCACATCGCCCTGCCCTTGAGCTTTACGATATACAAAGCGACCCTGCTTGCCTCAATGATTTATCCGGCGAGTCAGAACGTCAGGAATTGACTGCGAAGCTTGAAGCTAGGTTAAATCAGTTTTTAAAGACTACGGGAGATCCTCGGCTAAATGGGGACGAGGATGTTTGGGAGAAGTATATTCGCTACAGTAAAATTCGATCATTCCCTACTCCCGTTTGGGCGAAGTAAGATTGGAGGCTTGAACTATTTTAGTTTACGGTGCTAGCCGGTATCGTAGCTGCCGAGTGTTGCCAACAGACGCGTTCCTCGGAATTGGGTGGAGTTCATTTAATAATTTGCCAAAGGTAAATTCTTTTCAAACTAGATCTATTGAGAAAGTGAGAGTACGGCGAGATGAAATATCAATCGACGCGTTTTCTATTTATGGCAACGAGTATTTTTGTAATTCTCAATATGCTGCTTTTAGAAAATCTTGTGTTCGCGATACCAGCTGATCGATTGGATTCCAAACCTCAATTAGATACGCCTGAAAAAGTTGCAGATAAGGGGGCAAAGCCAAATGTTATTCTTATTATGGTTGATGACATGGGGTTCTCCGATATTGGCTGTTACGGAGGGGAAGTCAAGACTGAGAATTTAGATCGCCTCGCTAAAAATGGAATGCGTTTTACGCAGTTCTATAATAATGCAAAATGTACCACGACTCGCGCATCGATTCTTACGGGACTCTATCCAAGGGGCACCAACGGCAACCGCCATTTGCGAGCTAATATGGTGACACTCGGCGAGGCCATGCAACAGTGTGGTTATCGGACCGCATTGTGCGGAAAATGGCATCTTGGTCGTGACGAAATTAATCATCCGTTTTATCGGGGATTCGATTCTTTTTATGGACTCCTTGATGGGTGTTGTAACTTTTTTAATCCAGTTCAGCCAGATCCAGAATACAAGGGAGGGCGTACCCGCGTTTTTGGTAGGAACGACCAACTGATTACTGATTTTCCCTCAGATTTTTATACGACGGATGCATTTACTGACTCGGCAATCGAAGCGATTCATGATGCGGATCGAACGAACAAGCCTTTCTTTATTCATCTGACTTATACGGCTCCGCACTATCCGATTCAAGCTAAGCCGGAAGATATTGCCAAGTATCGTGGGAAATTTAAAGAAGGTTGGGATGAAATGCGGAAAACTCGCTTCAAACGCCAGCAGGATATGGGATTGGCTGTCGATTCGTGGAAGTTGAGTCAGGGTGACATTCGGATTTACGACTGGGCAAATGCGGATCAAGATTTTGAAGATCATCGAATGGCGGTTTACGCAGCGATGATTGATAGTGTCGACCAAAATATAGGCAGACTCTTAGGGACGTTATCCAAGACCGGACACGACGAAGATACCCTTATCTTATTTCTCTCAGATAATGGGGGATGCGCCGAAGAGCCGGGCGGCCGCGATCCAACTAAACGGACTCCGGGACCAAGGGATGATTATGTGGCGGTTGGGCCAGCCTGGGGGTGGGCACAGAATGCACCGTTCCGACGCTATAAAAGTTGGTTGAATGAGGGTGGGATTACGACGCCCATGATTGCGTGGTGGCCTAACGTTATTCCAAGCGGCACGATTAATCGCAATGTGGCTCATATAATTGACTTCATGCCAACGTTAGTCGAGTTGGGAGCGGGAGAGTATCCGAAGCAGTTTAACGGGACTGAACTCATTCCGCTCGAAGGGAAGAGCATGGTCAATTTGTTGAAAGGAAAACCCCGTCAAGGGCACTCTCAACTCTGTTGGCAATGGGCAGGTAATCGTGCAATAAGGGAAGGGGATTTTAAGCTGGTTTGGGATAAACTCAATCCTAAAAAGAAGTGGCAGTTGTATGACCTTTCTAGTGACAGGTGCGAGATCAATGACCTAGCAGATCAGAACCGTCAGCGAGTGGAACGTATGTCCAACGATTGGTTTGACTGGGCTGAGGAGATGGAGCTTAAAGTTAAGCGGCGATAGCCTCAAGAATAATCGTGCAAATTGATGCAATAGCGTGAAATTAGTTGGTTCAACCGCAAGCCAATTCGTGTCAGGTCAATGTTGATTAAATTGAGTTGCGCCAAACAAAACTAGAAATCATTAAAAGGTTTTGGAAGGAAACAACTGAGGCGAAACTCTGGTTTGCGTTTGGTAGATTTCAGAAAATTAGGGTAAGCTTAGTTAGCTTGAATTGTTGACTTAATCGAGGTGTGCTAATTGAAATCCAAACTAACTGACGAATTGCAGAGCAGGACTCAAACGCTTCAGCTAGGTGGTGAAGAGTTTCAAATCACGCGCCAACATGATTTTGGGATCGTCATTAACCGCCCCTTGAAGTTTCGAACGGACGAGGATGATTATCTTCATCGGGTCTTGTTGAGGAAAGATGTCCGCGAAAGTTTTCTGGAAATTGTCGACCAAGAGGGCCTGGTTGTTTGTAAGAATATTCGATCTGCAGAGCTCAGCTATCGTAAAGTTCGAGGGAAGTCGAGTCACGGCAAATTAAGTCAGGCTGAATATTATCACCATGACGGCTGTAGTTGTCCGGTCAAGCCGCGCGTCGTTGAAATTCGAATGCCGCATCAGTTAGTGGCGAGAAATATCGCGACGGCGATTGCTCCATTTCGTTCGGTGGTGGAAGCTATGCTACGGTCACTACCACAGGAAATTTTAAAGTGCGGTGAACTGCAGTCGATACTGGATCAGTTTTCTCGTCCAGCTTCAAAACACCCGTTAGTCGCAACATGGGATCAAATTCAGGGTCGGGTAACACGCCTAGTGCGGCGAGAATTAGATGCCGAATCATGCCGTGCCTATTTTAGACAAGTGGACACGGCAGCGAATGCGTACGTTGAACCTTGGGAAATGGGTGAATCTCGGTTGATTTGTAACAACCACCAAGATTTGGCTCAGACCATGCAACATCGAAGATCCTATCAAACGCCGAAAGTGTCGGCGGAAGCCAATGGTAGTTTAGTCAAACGCTGGACCGCCGAAGAAACTTAATTCGTTGAAAACAGATTCTGCTCGCCTCAAGCAATCGAATTACTCGTCGTATTAAATTCGCTTTCAGACTTTTCAGAAGCATCCGAAACGACTTCGTTGATAGCGCTGGCTTTGCTTTCATCGCCAACCATTCCGCCGGCAAATTCGATATCACCGATCCGCTGGATGACTCGGTACTTACGTCGGTAGTCGTGGTCAATGAAAT
>CALKNI010000064.1 GCA_938091115.1 uncultured Pirellulaceae bacterium
CCACCACGATCACCATTGGCTCCCCCACGCGTTGGTCGCTCAAACTTAAATGCGTCGCCCATCATCTCTCGATATTGAGCCCGTTGATCAGCTGTCAATTCCGCCAAGAGCTCATCCTGCATTTCAGCTCTCAGTTTCGCAATTTTTTCGTTCATTTCTTTTTGGAGCTCCTCTGCTTTTGTACGAAGTCGCTCTTTTTGATCCTCAGTAATCCCCAGTTTGTCCGCAAGGCTTCCACCCATCAAAGATCTTGCCCCCCCCTGAGCAGAGGCTTGGTTGGCGATCTGCTCCAGACGCTCTACCTGATGCGGTAGAAGGATATCATTTATTTCTTTCTTCATTTCTTCCGTCCGCCGATCGCGAATTTCTCGCATCTTCTCCATCCGCTCATCACCTGAAAGACCATCGAGTTCGGCCATAATTGACTCGCGGTCGCCACCACGACCCTGCGAAAGGCCCTCGATGAGCTCAATTTGTTCACTGGATAATTCCAAATCCTTCTGAACTGATTCATTTCGCAATAGTCTCGATGAACTCTCTTCGCCTCCACCTCGTCCACCTCGTCCACCTCGTCCGCCGCCAGGCTGAGCCATCAGATCGGTCGCGCCCAATAAAAAAGCAAGTGCCACAACAATACAAGGCAAAAATAACTTGAATGAAAATTGCATTAGTTTCTCCGACAAAGTTCTCAATATGGTGTGAAAACACCAAACGGTGTTTATAAAAATCAATTCGGCAATAAAAAGATAAAAAGACATTCCGATGTTGGAAAGCTGCCTGAACCCCAAGCAGAAGTACACGCAAGACCAGTCATTTCGCGACATTATTTTGTTTTATTTTTTTAATTCTTTGGTTGTTGTTGCGAAAGACAATGAAACGAGCCTAGACCAACCGCAAGATTTTTTGACGGCAGCCCCACAATTTGCCTATCGGAAAACAAAGGGCTCAAGATCTGCAGAGCTTGCCTATCTTCATCCACCCCAAATTGAGGGACGATCACCAATTCGTTAGTAATCAAAAAATTACAATAACTCGCCGGTATGGCTCGGCCGCAGAATTTGAAGGGACTCGGCATCGGCAACGCTACCAATTGATAATCCTCTAAACCATGAAAATCTAGTTGGTCCCTTAATTCTTTGCGATTCTGCTTGATCCCCTCGCTCCGAGACGTTTTGTTCCCGCCCTCGGTCGCCACTACGATTGTAGTTGGATTTATAAATCGAGCAATTTGATCGATATGCCCATCGGTATCATCTCCCTCAATTGAATTCCCAGTCAGCCATAGACAAACCTTAACACCGAGATACTGTTTCAAAATTGATTCAACCTGAGTGAGTCCCAGCCCCGGGTTCCGATTGGGATTTAGAGCACACGAGCGTGTGCTGAGCAGCACACCTCGATCGTTAACTTCGATTGCTCCACCTTCGAAGCAAAATGGTGGCGATACATGGGAAACCCCAAGATAATCAGCAACCCTTTTTGCAACTTTCTGATCGAGATCGTAGGGAGGATATTTCCCCCCCCAAGCATTGTACCTCCAATCCACCGCCACCAATTCTCCTCGAGAATCAATTGCAAAAGTGGGAGCATAATCCCGCGCCCACGCATCGTTGGTAGGAATATCGACGCAGGTTACATTTTTCCAACCGCGTATCTTGTTAACAGCCGGTTCACTCTGCCTGAAGTCCGCCATGACCATAACACGCTCGGTCGCCGCGACTGCTTCGACCAAATCAAAAAACTCTCGCTGAGCTGCCTTCAGGTTTTCGGGCCATGTCTCTTGGTTGTGAGGCCAACTCAACCAAATTGCAGACTGTCGCTCCCACTCAGCAGGCATCGTCAGTGGAAAAGGATGGGTCATTGAATCACCGCGACAATTTTAAAGTCAGATCCAGAAATCATGTTATTTGAGCCAGCGTTTAGAAAGATCATCATAAGCGTCAATTCTTCGATCTCGAAAAAATGGCCAATGCGTACGGGCAGTTTCGACCAAGGATAAATCACAAGAGACGACCATCGTCTCCGGATTTTCGACCGAAGCGGTTTGGAGTACCGAACCGTACGGGTCAGCGACAAACGAAGATCCCCAGAATTCAATACTCTCTTCGATGCCAACTCGGTTAGGCGCAACCACAAACACACCGTTAGCAATCGCGTGAGATTTCATCATCGTCTGCCACGCGTCTAGTTGGCTTTGGCCGAATTCTGGTTTTTCATCAGCCTGCCAACCGATCGCAGTGGGATAGACGAGAATTTCAGCACCCCGAAGTGCCGTTAATCGAGCTGCTTCTGGAAACCACTGATCCCAGCAAATACAAACACCAATCTTCCCAACCGACGTCTCAAAACACTGAAAACCAAGGTCCCCGGGTGTGAAGTAAAACTTTTCATAGAAATAAGGGTCGTCAGGAATGTGCATCTTTCGATAAGTTCCCAAGAGTGATCCATCGGATTCAATGATCACCGCAGAATTATGAAACAATCCAGCGGCGCGTCTCTCGAACAACGGAGCGATAATGACGACCTGCAAATTCCGTGCAAGCCCCGACAACTGATCGGTGATCGCACCGGGAATCGACTGAGCTAACTTAAAATGCTCATGATTCTCCGACTGACAAAAATAAGTCGACGCAAATAACTCCTGAAGGCAAATCAGCTTCGCTCCAGCTTCAGCAGCGTCCACAATCTGGCCAATCGTTGCCGAGAGATTCGCTTCCCCGTTCGAAGAACATGTGGTCTGTATTACGGCGATATCGAGAGTAGAATTCATGTGTTTAACTCAAGTATTAGAAATCATCAACGCGGAACGCCCAAATTTTCTTCGTTTCGATTCCTTCCCCAAGCTGATTTTAATGTTGATCTCAAAGGGAGAAGACGCGATATTCCGATTTCCTATCTGGACGTTAATTCCCTCAATGGTAGTCTTAAGGCATGTTAAAGAAACCACCCTTTGGATTGTTCATCACCGGCACGGATACCGAAGTCGGCAAAACCTACGTTGCAACCCATATCGCCAAGGATTTAGTGGCCGCCGGGCATCGCGTGGGCGTCTACAAACCCGTTGCCAGTGAATGTGTTTCCGACGGGCGACAGCTTGTCTCGGAGGACGCCGTTGCTTTATGGGAGGCCGCTGGACACCCGCTAACGCTCGAAGCGGTTTGCCCTCAACGCTTCCAAGCACCGCTCGCGCCTCATTTGGCCGCCAGAAACGAAGGACGCGAACTCGATACGGAATTAATGAGATCCGGAATTTCCGCGTGGGCCGACGAATGCGATATCGTGATTGTTGAAGGCGCGGGTGGGCTAATGTCACCAATCAGCGATGATGAGTATTTTGCCGATGTCGCCTATGACCTCGGGTACCCAACGATCGTCGTCGCACCGAATTCAATCGGCGTAATTAACCAATCGCTCTCTGCTTTAATTACTGCAGCCTGCTTCCGAGATGGAATTCCTATCGCAGGTGTCATTCTTAATGATGCAAGAATGTTTGACGGTGATGTCAGCATGGAAACAAATCGGGAACAAATTTCGAGTCGCTCAGTCGCCCCGGTTCTTACGAGACTTCGCTATGAAGGAGATGAGTTTGATGAACAAGTTGACTGGATGATGGTGGCCCAGCAAACACTCAATGCAACTGAGTCCTAAGAATTACTCGCTTTTGCATTATCCCAACTCGATTACACGCAAAACAAAGTCATTCTTAAAACTCAAACGGGCGACTTTACTGCCAGCACAACAATTGAACGGCAGTCCCCAACCATCACTGCAATCGGGCAGCCCAAATTTCCTCGACACCTAATTGCCGTAAGCCCCCTGAAGGGCAAGAAAGTAAACCACTAATGTCCTCGCATGCCGACACCGAATTTTCAAAAATTATACGTTGTCCCGTTACAAAATCGTCACTTAAAACTGCCGATTCTGCTTTGATCACATCACTCAACCAACAGATTTTCGAAAAAAAACTTGCCAATCGCATCGGACAAACCATCGCGGTCCCGCTCGAAGGCGGCTACATTAATGAAAGTCAATCGTTGCTTCTTCCCATTCGAGGTGGCATCGTTATCTTAGTCGAAGACGAGGCCATCGATTTGACCGAGGCCACTTAATGGAAGCCTGAACTAACGTAAGCCTGAACTCTTCAACTTCCAATTGTGGATCCGTAAAATGACGAGCAAAGAGAAAACGATTTTTAAAAAGATAATTGATGGTGAGATCTCCGCAGACATTATCTATCAAGACGACTTATGTCTCGCGTTTCACGATGCTTCTCCGCAGGCGCCTGTTCACGTGCTACTAATTCCCAAGCAGGAAATTGTGAATGTCGATTCACTCGACGAAGCCCATCAGGAGCTCGCGGGACACCTTTTACTAACTGTTCCCAAAGTGGCACGGCTACTGAGAATTGAAGGTTCCGGATATCGTGTTGTTGTCAACTGCGGAAGAGACGGAGGACAATCCGTCGACCATCTCCATCTGCACATTCTCGGCCGTCGACCACTCTCTTGGCCGCCGGGATAAACGAATTCGAAGGGCGGCGATCCGTAGCGCACAAAATCGATTCGCAAATATTCTGGTACACCAAGGTCATTCCTAACCGGGACTACGCGATCTTTTTCTGAGGGTTCGCTTGCAGCCCCGCAGATCGACTAACGCATTCTCTGGCTAGAAGGGGCTGCATTTCGGTAAGAAACAGTCCGCGAAGAGGGTACGTAACTCGCTGCAGACCGCCGAACTTCCAAGGGATAACCAGCCGTATTCACCGTCTTGCTCGTGCGACAATTCGGACAGTCGCATCCGCTAGTCATCATGGCAACCGTTGGCTCTACCGTTTCTGGCATTGCCTTTTCCTCCATGTAATCCATGGTCGAGCCATGGCCACAATCACATCCGACGTCAGAACCGCAATCATCGCAGTAACGCACTCCATAGAGCCCGCGAAGCAAGCAACCCGGTTGCCAGCAACTGCTCCAACAAAACCCACGAGTTTCTACGCATCCGTGCTCACAACAAGGGTCTTGCGCGTCAGGAGGAGTGCTTCTCCATTCACCATAATACGTTTCAGCACAACCGCTGCCACATGCCCAGCGTCCACGAAACTGCCGGACACTATCGAGGGGACGATAGACAGGCCCTATACATTCGACACCACCACAATCGTTGTGCCCCATGGATATATCCACACCACAACCAATCGGGCCACAGCAACCAATTGACATCGCTGAAATAGTCAAACCTGTTAAGATCAAGCAAAATCGAATCATTTGTTCATCCCCCAATGAAATTAACATGCAAAGTGCATGCTTCGGATTTATCGACCGTTAATTGTTTACCAATCAAAAAAAACCATACAATTGGTAAACTTTCGCAACTTTCATTTCGCTCTCTCTATTTTTTCAAAGCAACTCGAATGCAGGTTTTTCTAAAAGTAATTTTTGCCAGCGTGCTTGCATGCACTTTGATTGGATGCACAGACGCTAATCGTTCAAAAATCTTAGGGACTTGGGGGATCCAACAAGCCGATACGGTGATGGAGCGGATTAATGAAAGCGACCTCGATGCAGCACTCGACCCGGCTGATTTCTCAGTCAATCCCGGCCCTCCAAAAATGTTAATTCGATTCAGTTGGAATGGTCAATTAGAAACGTCAACAAAAATGGGCGAGATTGATCAGGGTAAAATTGGGACGTGGAAATTTATTTCCTACGATGAATCGTCCAATAAAATGGTAGTGTCGTGTAACATTCAAAGCCAGCAATCCGAACACGAAATTAATTTCATCAACCCAACGACCATTAAACTCGTGCCGCCCAACATGGCCGGTACACGTACCAAAATCAAATTTACAAAACAGCCATAAATCGATTGCTTATTTCGTGGTGAAAGGGAGTTTACCATGTTGGAAAATAGATCCTTACGAACGATCATTTTATTCAGTTTACTACTCGCGAGCTCATTGACTGGTACGTCAGGTTGCTCTGAGCCGACATCGGAAAAGAATCCAACTGCCGATCTCAAATCCCAAGTCGCTCCCACAACCAACTCAACGGCGATTGCAGGTGAAACCCAACCTAATTTGAATGAGTTGCCAGGAATCTGGCTCGGGAATGCCGTTCTTGATAATGCCAAACTGACACAAAAAATTTCCTCACTGACTCCAGAGCAACAAGAACTTGTCCTTGCCAAAGCCACCAGCTTTCTTTCGACCATTATGGCGGTTGAGTACAAATCAGACGGTACACTCGAAAACGATTTAGAAATGGTCTCGATGGATGGCCAGGTGATGCGGGATGGCTCTCAAGGGAACTGGCGAGTTCTTGAGAAACGTGTGGATGGCTTGCTTGTAGAGACATCAGAAACGCTGCCCAACGGTACGATTGCCAAGACTGAATCTTTTCTGAAATTTTTTGCCGATGGGAATCGCTTCGTCACCGCCGTTACCCTTGGCCAGGACCTTCAAGATTGCGATGCAATGATCGTGTTTGAAAAACAGCAATTAACGGGCTTAAATGTTGCGGACAAGAATTTGGAAAGCGAAAAACGGTAACGTTATTGCCGCCACTGGCTAGGATTACTCGGGTTCAAGCCTCGCGGCAACTTGCTTACAATGCGATTTTCACAAGCATAAGAAACTCGCATGTCTCAACCATCCTTGCCACCCGCCATGTTACTGCGAAGTTTCCTCACGGTTGCTTCCGGTTACGTAATGACAGTGCTGTCGCTTTTCTCAACGTTTTTATTATTAGGTTATTTGCTATTTCCCAGTTTTGTAAATTTCTTAAGTCTCACACCGGAAGAGCAAGAAAGGATTATGACATCTGATCCTTGGTTTGCCATTCCGATTCCAATGTTCTGCGTCGCTGTCGTTTTAAATTGCGTGTTATGTGCCATGATCGGGTGGCTGATTGTACGCACCGCACCATTCGCTTTTTTCCCACATGCAGTATTTGTTGGTGTTTTGATGTTTGTCATGCATTTGCAAACAATCATTCAGGACGCTCCCGCAAAGAAAACAATGACACTCGTATATTTGCTTTGCTTCCCGGCAAGCCTGTTGATTGGCGCTAAAATCTCAGCCAAGCGATTGATCGATACAACTCCTGAACATTAAACTCGTTGAGCTGCCAACTTTTGATAGCTCTTTCAAGATTCAGAAAAAGCCTCCGACCATCCGACGGATCACATGAATTTTCGAATCCTTTCCAAATTGCTGGGCGTGCTCACGATTCTGATCGGCACTTTTATGTTGTTCAGTTTGATTTGGGCTGATCCAAATATTGGAACCCATACCGATGCAACGGTGAAAGCAACCCAACCGGAAATCGGCGGCATTTGGGGTCTAATTTATAGTGCGGTCATTTGCTGGATTCTGGGTGGGTTAATGTTTCAATATGGCCGCTCGGCTGGAAATGCAAAAATTTATCGCAAAGAAGCGATGGCGATCGTCGGCCTCAGCTGGGTGCTGGCGAGTGTGCTAGGCGCCATGCCCTACATTTTTAGCGGCACGATCCGCGGGCCATCTATTAGAGTCTTTCATAACCCCGATACAGTTGTCGTCGCTTCATCGCGTTGGAGAGCCTGGGAGACCTGGCGAGAAACTGACCAATGGAAAAACAGTGGAGATCAGGATTCGAATAGTCAGGCAGATGCTAAAAATTTAGTCGTTCTCGAAACACTCGCCAACGCGACAGCGCGGGGACTGTCGACCCAGGAATTTATCGAAGCGACGGGGCTCTCCGATGCACCCGCAGTATTCTCCCGGCTCAAGCAAAAATCACTATGGAACAAATGGCTAATCGGACCCGGTGAAGAGTCGTCTGCTCCCGCAGATCGTGCGACCCATTATCGATTGAAGTGGGTGAAAATGGGACTAATTGACTCTCTGTTCGAATCCCAATCAGGTTTTAGCACCACCGGAGCGACCGTCATTTGTGATTTAGAAGATCCCCATCTCGTTTCCCACTGTATTTTGTTTTGGAGAGCCAGCACTCACTTCCTCGGTGGTCTAGGAATCATCGTCCTATTTGTAGTATTACTAGGTCAGGGATCTGCGGGCAAAGCTTTAATGAGAACCGAAATGCCCGGGCCTACTCAAGAAAGCTCTCGGGCAAGAATGCAACACACCGCTTGGCGGTTTGCAGGCATGTACCTTTTTCTAAATATCATCCTCGCAGTGATTCTATTTTTCCTCGGAATGTCGCCCTTTGATTCCATTTGCCATGCCTTTGCGACAATGGCCACCGGAGGTTTTAGCACTTACAACGATAGTCTTGGTCATTTCTTCCACCAGGGTCTTAATGGACGAGCGATTGAGTATGTAGTTATCCTATTCATGACCTTGGCAGGCGCAAATTTCCTACTGCTGTTCCTCATCCTTCGGGGAAAACCCAAAAAGCTATTTTTTGATCTCGAGTTCCGCACCTATCTTGCCATCATCGCCTTTGCGACGATCGCGATTGTCGTATTTGGAATGCGCGCCGGAAACGTTGACTTCCAGCCGTTTGAAACCGCGTTTCGAAATAGCCTGTTTCAAGTCGTTTCCATAATCACTACGACAGGCTACGGAACGGCAGATTTTGATCAATGGAATCAGTTTGGTCGAGGACTACTGCTGTTACTAATGTTCATCGGTGGATGCGCTGGCAGCACGGGTGGAGGAATGAAAGTGATTCGCCATATTTTATTTTTCAAAATATTGCGAATGGAGGTTGAAGGCTCCTTTCAACCCAAAGAAATACGTCTGCTGAAACTGGGCGGCAAGGCTACCGAAGACCAATCGCTGCGTCATTCGATTCTTGTCTATTTTGGGTTAATCATTGCCCTCTTCGCCTTTGGCTTCTTGTTCGTCATCGCGTTTGAATCAGACCTTACCTGGGGGACGAACCAACAAAACAAACTGATTGATTCAGCAAGTGCCGTCGCTTCAACGCTTAACAATATCGGGCCTGGCCTTGGCGTGATTGGGTCGACTGAGAACTACGCAAATTTCAGCGTGCCTTCCAAATCACTGTTCATCTGGCTAATGATGCTCGGCAGACTAGAGGTGTTTCCAATCCTTGTCCTCTTTGCTCCGAGATTTTGGCACGATCAATAAGCTCGATTGGCCAATGCTCAGCCAACGGGTCGTAAACCGAGAGCTACGCTCTTCTGTAATCAGATTTTTCTAAATCACGCGAGGATGTCATGCAGCACATTGCCATAAACATCCGTCAAACGTACATCTCTTCCCGCGTATCGGTACGTCAATCGCTCGTGGTCAATGCCAAGCTGATAAAGCACAGTCGCCCATAGATCGTAAACATTGCAAGAATTTTCAATCGCGTGATAACCAAATTCATCGGTCGCACCGTAAGCAGTTCCACCCTTTACACCACCTCCCGCCATCCAAATACTAAATCCAAAAGGATTGTGATCCCGCCCATTGGAGCCTTGAGAAAAAGGTGTACGACCAAATTCTCCCGCCCAGATAATAAGTGTATCTTTCAAGAGGCCTCGCTGTTTAAGGTCTGCGATCAGGGCCGCAATTGGTTGATCCACTTGGTTCGCCATTGCACCGTGCCCTTTTTCCAACGCGCCATGCTGATCCCATGGGTTGGCCGCTCCACCCGCACCAATTCCCTTGGTAATGCAACTCAATTCGATGAATCTTACACCCGACTCAACCAGCCGACGCGCTAACAGGCATTGCCGCCCGTAGGCTGCCTTATCAGTCTCTAGGGAATTCAATCCATACATTTCCCGAGTTGCCTCAGTTTCTCTGGATAGATCACAAATTTCCGGCACTGCTGTCTGCATCTCAAACGCAGTTTCATAATTTCGTATTGCTGCCTCGACTCCTGCATGATTTGCATTTGCCTGATACGACTTATCTAACTGCTGAATTAGATTAAGATGATTGCGCTGATCCCGCAAACCTAGACTCGGTCGAATATTGCCTACTGCAGGGGTACGATCTGCTTGAATGATAGAACCCTGATTCTGCGCTGGTAGAAACCCATTGCTAAACAACCCTACACCACCATGTGGCACCACCGCGCCTCCACTTTGCAGCACCATAAACCCAGGTAAATTTTCGTTCTCAGTACCCAATCCATAGTTGCACCATGCGCCCGCACTTGGATGCCCAATGAATGGAAAACCCGTGTGCATCGCGTAGTTTCCTTGAGCATGCTCGTTGACAGCTGTCGTCATTGATCGAACGACGGCAAGCTCATCTGCAAGCTCCCCAATTTTTGGGAACATCGAACTAATTGACAGACCGGATTCCCCCCAGTTTTTAAATTTAAACGGAGACGCCATCACATTGCCGTTTTGATTAAACTGCGTGCGTTCCACCTTCATGGGCATTGGCTTGCCATTCTCCTGTTGCAGTCGTGGCTTGGGATCGAAAGAATCCACATGGGAAACTCCACCCGACATGTAACAAAAAATTACATGCTTTGCCTTAGCCGCGTGATGGGAAACCGGAACTTTGTCATTGGTGACTCCGGACACATTTGATGATTCAAGTTGCTTGGCGTATCCGCTATCCGACATCATTGCCTGTAACGCAAGCAGACCAAATCCAGTCGATGTCTGGCGCAACATTTGCCGGCGCGAAAGCACGCGCCTCGCTTGGGCTTTATCGAACATCGCTTTATCGAACATATATAAACTCTTTTAAATTAAAAATAGCATGAGCGACGCGGGCCATTGGCTCTAGGGTTGGCGTTGTTTTTTTAAGGCCTTGAAGATCGACACTTATTTTTTCAATGGAATTCTTAAGCGAAGAAACCCGATCTTTTTCCTGGCCAGACAACTGGGCAATGACGTCGGCTTGAGAAACGACCGGTTGCCCCGCAAATGAGGCTGCAATTTCATCCTTGCTAAGTGCTCGATCATGCAAACGAACATCAAACACTCTTCCCCGCAACATGCGCCCCTTGAATGTTTGATTTCCATGTCGAATTCCAATTGCAATTCGGGCACGATTCGCATCGAAAACTGCCGTCCCAGCTTTTTTGATTGGCTGCCCATAGGGGACTCCGTTCCGGTAACCAGCAATCGTACCGTCTGTCGCAAATGTAATTGCAAGATGAACTGGTCCTACACCGCCAGACTTTTCCTTCGCTCCGTCAAACGGTGCCGTTCGCCGATGGTTATCAGACCCAGCGAGCCATTGTCGCTCGTTTAGTTCAGCAAAAACAATCGAATCAAATTGACTACCATCGAGATCTTGTAATGTAATAACACCCCCTCCACTCTGCGTTAGACCGTCCAACTGAACCCACGCTTCAAGCGTTTTTTCATGGATTTTTTCCGGAATTGGTGCGCTTAATGCAAAACTCTGGCCGTCCAATACTAAGGCGCCGTCCTCAATTTTAGCTCCCGACTTTAATACTAACTTTGATCCTTTCTGACTGTCCTTTAAGCCTTTCGAAAAATCCCACCGATAGACGACGCTGGAAAAATCAGAGGCTACGGTCTTCGTGCCTGCTGCCGCGAGTAGTTGTTTGCGAACAGGCTCTAAAATTGAATTTAACTGAGCGTTAAGTTGCTCTAGACGTTTTGACAATTCCTCGAATTGCTGCCGGTTACTTCCCGCAAGCATTCGGGTTGATTCAAGATAATCCATTAAAACTTCCAACTCCTGTGCCTCGACAGGCCTCCCCAACCCTCTCCTGAACATCGCCTTTATTTTCTGCTGATCCGAACCTTGGGGAAATTCTGTTTCCATTGAATTGGCCCAGCTTTTAGACAGTCCCATTACAAACGGTGAATTCATCATGACTAACGACTGAGCCGGTACATTTGTCGTACTCCGCTTCCCCGTCGTGGCAAAAGGAACCGGGGAATCAAACACCGCCAAAAACTTGTCTAAATTGTTTCGCTGGGATCTAACATAGACCGCCCTTCGCTTGGAACCCGAATTGGGTGAAAAACTGGGACCGTACATTGTTGGATCTAATTGACCAATTGCCATGATCATGGCATCTCGAATTGACTCAGCATCCAATCGTCTCGCATTATAGTGAGTGAGCCAGCGGTTCTCTGGATCGACACGCGCTGATTCTGATGACACTTCAGACGTTTGCTGCCAAGTTTTTGACAGGACAAGAAATCGAATCATTTTCTTAATCGACCATTCTTCTTCAATCATTCGATTCGCTAGAAAATCGAGTAGTTCGGGATGGGTTGGCTTAGCACCGAGTCGACCAAAATTGTCTGGCGTAACCACTAGCCCCCTCCCAAACAGATAAAGCCATATTCGATTGACAATCACACGCGAAGTTAACGGATTGTCTGTTCGAAATAGATCGTCTGCCAACTCCATCCGTCCGCTGGCCTGCGTTTGGTAAGGAGTTGAGTCAATCGCTTCAAGGAAACGACGTGGAACTGGCTGCTTGAGCCGTCGATGATCTCCACGCTCCATCAATCGCTGGTCAGAGGAGTCCGCCTCCTGAACGCCAGGCACTCGAAAGGGCGGCGCCAGCTCTTTTTCGATTTCTCGATACTGAAGGACTAAACCTTGAACAGATGGTAGCTCGCGAGATGTATTAGGCACCATCCCATCTCTCATGAGTGCATTGAGCAGTAAAGCTTGCGAGTCATTCAATTCATCATCAGCCCACGCCAGGATCGCCGATTCGTATTCATCACACAAACGACTACCCAACTGGGCTAGAGATTTTGGAGTAGATTTTTGATCCGCCCCAAGAATCGACTCCCACTGTTCCATCGAATAATTTGCCGGAGAGCCAGCGTCTGTTTTTCGAACGACGACGTCTCGCACACCCAACCAGGAACGATCCGAGTTACGTACCTGAAGCGGAGCATCTTTGGCAGTTGCCAATTCAAGATGCACTTGATCACCTTGCCAATAATCGAGATGAAAACGCTGCCAATGCCAATTTTTGTTTTTGAGTTCGTTGATCGGATAAACAGTCCCGTTACGAGGATAGTTTTGCACAACGTATCTCGCAGTCGCTTGCCCGCCTCCCACGCAGCGAACCCAGGCTGTCAATTTTTGATCTACATTAAATCGAGGCGAACCCAACACTCCTGGCAAACGATCCGACAACAGGCCAGAGTATACACCGCCAGGATAAATTGCCGACAAAACCTCAGGGCCGGCTGGCGAAATTTTCATTTGACCCGGCGAACGCGACTGAAAAAAATCAAATCCTTCGCCAAACCACGCTTTAAAATCATCTGATTTGGATAAGTCCCAGTAGCTCGAAGCAGTCCGCCGTTCTTCGGCCATCTTTGATTTTTGTTCTGACCACTGTCGTTTCAAGCTTTTCCAATGCGCTTGCCAAGCCTCTGGATTACCTTCATAAGGCTCCATTT
>CALKNI010000065.1 GCA_938091115.1 uncultured Pirellulaceae bacterium
ACCTCAAGCAGATGCGGCTTAAGGCCATTTCACCGAGTAGAGTCAAATATCAATGATTTGCAGTAACTTTTTGGTTTATTCGGTGTTAAAAGGATATCGAATTCGGTCAAATGTTCGTTAACTGCGACTCCTTAGATGTGGAGATGCGGTGATTGAGAGACTAGCTTTTTGGGATGTTAGCCAGATGGAGTCAGACAAGTGATTTTTCAAGATTTGAAGATAGTGCGTGGAATCGTTCGATTAAACCTTGCTCTGGTTGTCCTGATTGCATTCTCCACGATTGTTTCGGCGCAGGACTTCAACCTGGCTGATTATCTAAAGCGCAAAGACGTTAATTCCAACGGTAAGCTTGAACCTAGCGAGATGTCAAATAATACGAGAAGTTATCTTTCGAAAAACGGATTCAATCCTGAAAAATCAGTTTCGATCAGTAAGGTTTTATCAAAGCTAAGTAAAGACAAAGCCAATAAAGAAAAGACTGATCGAAAAATGAACCGAGAGCGAAAGGTGCCCGGATTTGGTGTCGAAAGAGAAGAGTCTGGTTCGGGTGTATCACGCTTTGGTTCAACAGCGAATGAGGCTAAGGGGAGTACTGCTAAAAAAGTAACCTATAGCGAGAGTGTGAATCGACAGGTAGAGTCGACGCTTGGTCGATACGATCGCAATAAGGACGGTAGTCTCGACAAAGAAGAGATTAGCAGAGCGCGTTGGGGTAGTCCAACTCCGCAGGAAAGCGACACCAACAAAGATGGGCGCCTTTCCCGCAGCGAGCTTGCGAATCGTTACGCGTCCCGAGAGTCTGCTTACCGTGGGTCTTCGAGAGGGTCGAGTTCATCGAGTTCCCGAGATTCTTCTAAAAGCAGTTCAAGCTCTAAAAGTGCGTCGTCCTGGCGGCCTACTTCGACACGTAGTTCGAGTAGCTCCTCAAGGGAATCTAGCACGTCGAGACAACCTTCCTCTTCCTCGAGTAGTTCAGCCTCTCGGGAAAAGTACGAAAAGTACGCGGCAAGTTTGATCAGCCAGTACGATGAAAACAAAGACGGTAAACTGGGCAGTGATGAAATCAAAAAAATGCGTCGTCCCCCAGTTGGTGCCGATCAAAACAAGGATGGTTTTATCACAAAATCCGAATTGTTCGATAGTTTAAGTGGTGCTAATAAGCCCGCTGCGAAGTCCTCGACCACGGACTCTCGTAAAAGCACAAGTAGCAGTAGTTCTCGGTCCTCAAGATGGGGAGGGGCGTCGAGTCGATCTTCATCGTCGCGAAGCAGTTCTAGTTCTTCTCGCGATTTTGAGAAATTTGATAAAAATGAAGATCGTCAGGTTCAGATGCACGAGTATGCTTCTAAGTGGGATGATAAAACTGTCAAAGAGTTCTACGAAAAAGACAAGAACGGCGATGGCGTGATTACTCTCAAAGAGTGGTCTTCGAAGGAGTAAAACGTCGGTCGCCGATCAATTTGGTCAACCTCTTCACGGGGACTTATTTTCGAGCGACCCATGGAAAATGCCAAGCAAGTCGAGGAGTCCAGTGAGCCTGAGCGCGAGATTCTGCTGAGCCGATTGCGTCTTGTTTTATGGAACCAGCACCAAGGTGTACTAGCCGCCTTATTATTGATGGGTCTTCTGTCGGCATCCATTTATTTTGCGGTTCAGTGGAATGCAAGCAAAGGTCTTGTCGATATTGACGACGTAGCGGACTCGCAGTTTTCATTTCAGGTTGATTTAAATGCTGCGAGTGTTGGTGAACTGACCTTGTTGCCGGGAGTCGGGCCGAAGTTGGGGAAGTCGATTCTTGCCAAGCGTGCTGAACTTGGACGTTTTAAAAGCCATACGGAATTGCTAACCGTTCCGGGGATCGGGGAGAAGAAGTACCAGGCGATTCGCCCTTATCTGTCTCCCTTGATTGAGCCTTGATTGTCGATGCCATTCCGGTAGGGCTGGTGAGTTTTTTGTTTGTTCCCGGGTGTAGTTAGTAATTGTGGTCGTTTCTCGAGGAAGCCTAGTCGTGTCGAGATTTGGCAATAAAATGTAAGTTTAGGCCTTGAGGAAATTCTGCTTTTATTATGTTTAAACTAACTTCGCCATTTGAACCTGGCGGTGATCAGCCGCAAGCAATTAAGACGCTGGTTGAGCAAATCAAAGCCGAAAAGAAGCACCAAATGTTGATGGGTGTTACGGGGTCAGGCAAGACGTTTACGATGGCGAACGTCATTCAGCAAATTCAAAAGCCAACCCTTGTGATTTCTCACAATAAAACTTTGGCTGCCCAGCTCTATTCAGAGTTCAAGGATTTCTTTCCGCATAATGCAGTTCATTATTTTGTGAGTTACTACGACTATTACCAACCTGAAGCCTATATTCCTCAGCGTGATATTTACATCGAGAAAGATGCCTCGATCAACGAAGATATTGACCGATTACGACTGGCTACAACGAGTTCGCTCGTTAGTCGAAAAGACGTCATCATCATCGCTAGTGTTTCAAGTATTTATGGCCTTGGATCCCCCGAGGATTATCGAACCATGATGGTGGCGCTCAAGGTTGGCGACGCGATTGATAGAGATAAGATGCTCGCTAAATTCGTAGATATTCAATACAAGCGAAATGATATTTCTTTTGAGCGTTCCACGTTTCGCGTTCGTGGTGACAGTGTCGAAATATGGCCGTCCTACGAAGAGTTTGCTTATCGAATTGAATTTTGGGGGGATGACATTGAGCAAATTTCCATTATCAATCCACTCACGGGCGAGTCGATCGCGGCTGAGTCTGAGATTTATATTTATCCGGCGAAGCATTTTGTAACATCTGAATCAAGAATTGCTGACGCGGTAAAACTGATTCGAATGGAGCTTAAAGAGCAGCTTGATTTATTTCAGAAAGAGGGCAAGCTTCTGGAGGCCCAGCGATTGAATGCGCGGACTCGATTTGATATTGAGATGATGGAGCACGTTGGCCATTGTCCGGGGATTGAGAACTACAGTCGCCACTTAGCGGGGCGTGATGCGGGGGAAGAGCCAGAAACATTGTACAATTTTTTTCCCGACGATTTTTTATTGTTTGTTGATGAATCTCATGTGACGTGCTCGCAAGTCAGGGCAATGTACGCCGGCGACCGCAGTCGCAAGGAGACTCTCGTTGCCCATGGTTTCCGGTTGCCCAGCGCTATGGATAATCGGCCTCTTAAATTTGAAGAATGGGAAAAGCGTTTGAATCAAGTTGTGTATGTTTCAGCAACACCGTCGGATTACGAACTTGAAAAAACGGGTGGGGAGGTAGTCGAGCAGATCATTAGGCCAACGGGCTTGTTAGATCCAGTCGTCGAGGTCGTGCCCGCGAGTGGTCAAGTGGCGCACTTGTTAGAGCAAGTGAAAGAGCGGCGCGATCTTGGAGACCGAGTCTTGGTCACCGCGCTCACTAAACGACTAGCGGAAGATCTGTCTTCGTATTTTTGTGAAAATGGGATTTCAAGTAAGTGGCTTCACAGTGAATTGGACGCCTTTGAGCGGGTCGAATTGTTACGAGACTTAAGGCTTGGCCGGTTTCAATGTCTCGTTGGTGTGAACTTGTTAAGAGAGGGGCTCGATTTGCCAGAGGTGAGCTTGGTGGCGATTCTGGATGCGGATAAGCAAGGTTTCTTGAGAAGTGAAACTTCGCTTGTCCAGACGATTGGCCGTTCCGCTCGAAATGCGAATGCCAAGGTCATCCTTTACGGCGACAAGGTTACCGAGGCGATGAAGAATGCAATCCATGAAACGGCAAGAAGACGGGCGATACAAGAGGCTTATAACAAAGAGCATGGCATTACGCCGAAAACGATTTTTAAAGAGATTTCGTCAGGGATCGGAGCTGATCTGAAGAATCGGCGCGAAGCCAATGACGCAGCGAGAAAGACTGAAGATACGGTATATATCACTGAAGAATACATCAACGATTTACAAACTGAGATGCTGCAGGCCGCTGAAGATCTTGAATTTGAGCGGGCTGGAATTCTGAGGGATCGGATTAGTCAGCTTCAAGAAGCGGTGGGCCAGCCTTTGTCCTCAGTTGATGAGGGAAAGGCAAAGGGGCGTAAGGGGCGACGGCGGAAAAGCTCAAAGGTTCCGAGGCCTCGTAAGAAGCCGTCTTGATAAATTGCTGACCGATTTGCATATTTCTAAGAGGCAATTTCATTCAGAAGATTGAGTAGATCGAGCGAGACCGGACGATGCGATGCGTAGGTTTCTGCAAATGGAATTGAAACACAACGGTCGTCGCGAGTGCCGATCATTACACCAGTCTCACCGGCAAGAATCGCTTTCACTGCTCCATTGCCCATTTGAGTCGCTCGTCTACGATCTTCCGGTGTGGGGCTGCCGCCCCGTTGTAGATGTCCAAGCACTATCGTACGGGTTTGAAAGGGGCAAGAATGCTGTTTAAGTTGCGCGTTGATAAGTTCTGCTCCCCCTTTTTCATCTCCCTCGGCGATGACCATGATCGCCATCGTTCGTCCCTGCTCCTTTAATTGGTTAAGGTGCGAAATGATCTCCGTAAAATTGGTATCAGTTTCAGGAATCGCAACGACATCTGCTCCTGCTGCGATGGCGGTGTAGAGTGCAATATAGCCACTGTGCCGTCCCATTACTTCGACGAGAAACATGCGATCGTGGCTGGAGGCAGTGTCGCGTATTTTGTCGACCGCCTCGACAGCCGTTTGCACCGCTGTGGAAAATCCAATGGTATAGTCGGTTCCCATGAGGTCGTTATCGATCGTGCCGGGGCAGCCAACGATTTGACCATCCCAGTGTTTACTTAAAGCGGTAGCGCCATGGAACGTTCCGTCGCCGCCGATCGGAATAAGTGCATCAATGTGGTGTTTCTTAAGGATGTCTGCGGCGGTTCGCTGCCCTCGTGCGGTCCGAAATTCTTCGCTGCGACTGCTGCGGAGGTGGGCTCCACCGTGAGCTGCCCAAGTAGTCACACGATAAGGGGTCAGGTGGTGTTGGCCATCAGAATCCATAAAGAACTCTTCGTGGATCATTCCGTGGTAGCCACGCATGATTCCTACGACTTCGTGTCCATGAGTTGCTGCGGTTCGTACGACAGATCGGACGCAAGCATTCATCCCCGGCGCATCGCCACCACTGCAAAATACTCCAATTTTCATTTTTTCGTCCATAAAACGCGAATCAGTCTGCTAATAAGTTATCTCAATGTAGGCAGATTCGACAGATCAAGCCTCGAAAGCCCCGCCAAATAAGGGCTGATTGGCGGATGCGGCATTATTGGGGCAAGAAATCGCATTATCAAACCGATAATCGTCTACAGCGAGGCATTTAAACACGCAAATTACCGAGTTATTAGCCCTTGAAGCTTCATTGCTCGTCAAGTATAATCCGCGGCTACGCTCAGCTTAAGTTTTTCAATCAAAAAGCCCTGTCCGGCAGCGTGCCGGCTCAATTGTTCATAGAAGTACTACTGATGACCATCGACAAAAGTTTGAAGATTAAGGCCGGTTCGGCAAAAACTCGCAACGTTCTTACTCGCCCCGAGCGGCTCCGGAAGTTGATTGCTGACGATCGCTGGAATGAAGGCGATAAGGTTTATGGCATGCCTAAAGTTCGCGTGGCCAAACTCTCGATGAAGAAGAAGAAGAAGGTCAAGAGCGAAGACGAAGAAAGCTCTTAATCTCGAGACTACTGTAAACGGCGTCCGCATTCAAGCAGACGCCTTTTTTTTGCGCTGGCGCCGAATTGCGTGCTAAGCTGCCCGGCGTGACTGGTCAGGAGCTAAATCGATTCGGTCGATCTCGTGAGTTCCTTTGAACACGCAAATCTGGGACTCGGTGATATCCCAATCAGCTTGAAACGAGCCCAACGCGAAACGAACGCCGAAAAATTTTTCACCGCGAAACAGGTAGACTTCCTGACAGTTCTCGGGCGCTTGCCGGGCAAAGCGAGCCAATCGTGGGTGAGTCATTTCTCTTGCCCGCAGAATCAGCTGGGGCAGCGATTCGTTTAATTCCTGAGTCACGTTTTAACCAGGGGATAGAGACTACAACCAATAGCGGCGCCCATTGACGTCCACTTCCTTTATCGTCGTAAATCCTGACGTTCGTCCGAAGTTGCGAACGCAATCGTTAAACTCTACCCAGAGTCGCCCGTCTTCCGGATGGGACTCTGTCTCTTGAGGACTGGTCTGCTGGGTTGATTGACGAAGGTGGTTGGAGCGTGCACCTCCGAGTGGGAAATTCAATGCCATTTGGCAGAAAACTCTGTACATCAGATTAAGCTCGTTTCTGCCGAAGAAAATTGGTAGTTCCTATAAAAATTAGAAACGCGAATTGCCCAGGTTCCGGGACTGAAGGAAAGCTCACGTTGTCGATGTAGACCGCTCCACTAGCGTCGCCCCGTTGCTGAAATACAATCGCCAGTCTTGCCTCGACTGCACCGTTGGGCGCCGTCGAGAATAGTTCTTTTTGGAGCCAAGCGTCGTTGATTGATTTACCGTCGACCAGTGTAGGCACATCGGAACTGATGTATTGAGCGGTTCCAAATTCGCCACAGAGTTCGTTGTAGTAATTAATTTTTAATTCAACCAAATTTTCAGTCCCTGAGATGGAGTCTCCCACGGCGGTCAAGGCGTTGTCGGTTGGCCTTCGACGCGATCAGGCAAAAAAATAGATAAAAAAATGGCAGCTGAGAATGATCCAAAACTGAGAAGTTTTTGCATGATGTTGCCGCAGGCGAGGTTGGGGAAGGGCTGCTAATTCTAACAGCCATAGGATGCCACTGTGCCTGTGTTTTAGCTATCCAAGAGGCCTGTTCACGCTTTCTAATATTATGCGATTGGCGAGATCAAGAGCTGGCTTCGAGCGTTTTTATTCTCGTTTAATTAAGATTCCTGTTTTTAATAACACGACATCTTCTTAATTCATCTTCAAATTTTTTATAAGTTTCGTAATTGTTGTTAGACAGTCTGAATCAAGTTGCCAGTCCATAGCACCGGCAGTCTCCCTGATTTGCCAGGGCCTTTTTCCACCGCAAAGCGAAGACGTGATTCCGGGTTGGTTGATAGTCCAATTGACTACGATCTGAGCGACCGAGTGCTCAGTTGTTTCTGCGATCTTATCGAGTCCATCAAGTAGTTGTTGAGCTGACTCAAATGCCCGACCTTGGAAAATGGAATAAGTCAGGCGTCTATCTTCTGTAGCGAATGAGTGCCCACGTCGAATTTTTCCAGCGAGTAAGCCTTTCATCAACGGCCAGTAATTTATTACGGAAACTTTGTTAGCAAGACACCATGGAATAATCTCTGAGCAAATTTCCTGCTGAAGCATATTAAAAGGAGGCTGGATGGCCGAAATCGGGCATACAGCATCGAATGCTTTTATTTCGGTAAGACTGAGGTTTGAAACTCCAGCTGCGCGGATCTTTCCAGATTCGATGAGTTTATTAAAAGCCGTGGCAGAGTCACTCACTGAAACATTGGGATCGGGTGCATGAAGGTAATAAAGATCAATCGTATCAAGCTTCATCCGTTCGAGGCTTTGCTCGCACTGAGCAACCAATGTTTCTGGTCGACCATCGTAATGCCTGACAACGTCTTGATCCCAGTGGATTCCTCCTTTGGAGGCAATCACCAGTTGTTCACGATCTTCAGCGATCGCTCGACCGATCAATTTTTCACTCTCGCCGTTGGCACCGTAGCAGTGTGCAGTGTCAATGAAATTAATTCCTGACTCAACTGCTGCTTTGATGGTCTTGAGTGAATCGGCGTCGTTTACATCGAGGCTGGTCATGCCAGCGATAGGCCATGAACCAAACGCGACTGGCGAAACATAAATACCAGAGGTACCAATTTGTCGGTGGCCAGCTTGAGGGGGGGAACTTGGCATGCGTGTTCAGGGTAAGGATTCGAGTTATCCAATGAAAAAACCCAAGGTTGTGATTTCGCACAATCTTGGGTTCTTAGTTCACTTAAAGTGACCCCTACGGGACTCGAACCCGTGTTGCCGGCGTGAAAGGCCGGAGTCCTAGACCACTAGACGAAGGGGCCGAAATCGTGATGCCACCATTATCGGCAGAACCGCGAAGGAACTAAAGTAATCTGTTGGTTTACTTTTCGTCAAGAGCAAGCAGCCAAGTTGCCTCGCATTTCTTGATGTTTATGAAGAGGGCGTGTTTTTCAGGGGTTTTACCTAAGAATTCAGCCGCATTTGCTCCAAAATCGTCACAAAAAACAAAGCAATTTGTGTCGAGATACGAGAGAAAATAATATTAAGATTGCGACCGCACCGCGAAGACGGTCGAAACGGGTGAGAAAGGCGTGTTACTCGATCTCGGCAGCGGGTTCATTGGATTCCCTGTTCTCTTTTTCAGCTAGTTTGATCGCATCATAGACTTCTCTGCGATGGACTGGGATCTCTTTGGGGGCTTCGACGCCGAGACGCACTTTGTCGCCACGAATTTCGACGATGACGATGGTGATATCGTCGTTGATGACGATGCTTTCGTTTTTCTTCCTAGAGAGAACTAACATTCCCGCATTCCTTTGTTTTTGAGATTGATCCCATCCAAATCAGGGGACCAAACTACGCGTTTTTTGACTCCGGTGGTGAGATTGAACATGAAAATACAGACTAACCTCACTTTTTACTCTACGCGGTGTATAAGGATAGTCAACAAAAACTGAAGTTGTTTTTGGGGGTTTTGAGTCAAAACCATCTCAGAATGCCGCTTTGCCTCTGTTTACTGTCGATTTTTAGGAATTTGCACGAAATGAAGTTTATTGTTCGTCATCGTTCGACACCTATTTCGGATTTGTCCCCTGCTGTTTTTATTAGTTGGTCCGGTTAATCGTATTAGTAATTGTGTGTTATCAGACAAAATTGGCCATCTCTCCGACGCCATAAGTTTCCACCAGAGAAAATAACATTTCGTTGTGGCGAACGAATTTACCGGGTCACAGTTGATAATTTGTAGTGTCCAATATCCAGAACAAATCGTCGAGCTATAATATTAGCGGGAGGATGCCGCTGGGCAGAATTTCCTCGCCATTTGTGACAGCAATTTAGGCTCAATTCGGATGAAGACCGCATCCTCAAGAAATAAGAATTTCACCATTCGCACAGCGAATCTGACCCTGCCTTTGGTCAAGATGATCGTTCAAGATATCGTTGTACTTTCCAAAGAAGTCAACGAAACGAGGGAACGCCTGGACTACCTTGTTGGAGGCCGTGGAAGAGGTTCTCAAAATGACGACTATGCGAGAGAGTTGGAGTCGATTGGGCAGACAAACCAACTCAAATCTGACACGCTTGATAAGTTTGTCAACGAACTTTCTCAACTCGGACTTGGCGCTGCCCAAGTCAACGACGGTTTTGTTGACTTCCCGGCAATGCGAGAAGGTGAGGATATCAGTCTGTGTTGGCATTTAGGTGATAAGGAAGTTATGTATTGGCACCCTGCTGATGAGGATTGCCCGATGCGTCGCCCGGTGGATTTACCTTTGATCCGTCAATCCGGCGATCGAAGTTTTTCCAATTCGTAGTCTCTGTCAGTTTTAGCGGCTGCGTTGCAAACGCTTGCAGGTTCGATCATGTTGTTTGATACTCACGCCCATCTAGAGGATGAGCAATTGCTCCCTATCTTGAGACAAGTGCTTGAGAATGCATCCGCCGCTGGCTTAGTGGGAATCACTGCCATTGGTACGACTGCCATGACGAGTAAAAGTTGCGCGCAGCTTGCCAGAGAGTATCCTCAGATTTACTCAGCGGTTGGTATTCACCCTAACCATTGCCAGGATGCAACGCAGCTAGATTGGCAAGAAATTCTCAAATTGTCGACTCAGCCAGAGGTGGTTGCGATTGGGGAGACCGGTCTAGATCGTTACTGGGACTATTGTCCAATTGAACAACAGAGAACCTGGTTTGCAAAGCATATTGAGCTGTCGTTTGAGACTAAAAAACCGCTTGTGATTCACATGCGCGATTGTGAATCAGATATCCTTGCCATGCTAAATGAGCACCAGCGTAATGGTAGCGTGATCGGGATTATGCATTCATTTGCCGGTTCCTGGGAAACCGCTCGGCAGTGTCTTGAATTAGGGATGTATATTAGCTTTGCAGGGATGGTGACGTTCAAAAAGTCAAACGAACTGAGAGAGATTGCTGCTCGAATCCCGGGTGATCGGATTTTGGTCGAAACCGATGCTCCGTACTTAACGCCTCATCCCCATCGAAGTCAGCGGCCGAATCAGCCTGCAATGGTTTGCCACACAGCGTCTTGTCTGGCCAATGTGCGAGGCGTCGATCTCGAGTCGTTTTCATCAATGACCACAGCCAATGCAAAACGCGTCTTTAATCTAAACGGTTAGCAACGCAATGGGTTTCGTGCGGATTGCAGATGCTCGTTCCCCACGCGGACAAAAAGCCTGCTTAAACAGAGTATGTTCTTACTTTGTTTTTGGTGGAAGTTTGAAGCTGATTTCCTGCTGTACCTTGGCCGACTCATTTCCATCGCGATCTACCGCCCAAGCGGTTGCGTTGAGTCGAGTTGCGTTAAGTTGGTTGACTGGGAAATGCCAGGTAACGAGTTGCTGGTCGTTCGATGAGACGTTCGCTCTTAGATTCGTTGGGACTTTACTCCATTGGCTACCCGTCCAGAATTCCTCAGTTTTCAGATTTTGGAGATGAAGCAATATTTCTGCAATGGAGTGATCGTCTTCTGCCCTACCCTGCACCCAGTCCCAACGGTCATCTAGCTCTACAGGTTCGGGAAGGATGGTCACAATTGGGTTCATCGAGACGTGCCGGCTACTCAAAAGATCTCTTTTAAGAAATTCTCGTTCTGGCAAACTTAAATCTTCGAAGGCATTGTTTAGCTCGTGCGGGTCTTTTGAAAAATCATAAAACTCTTTATCGCCATTGATCCATTCAACGTAAATTTTGTTGTGATACCGAAGTCCACTGTAGGCGCCAAGGAAATTCTTGCCCCGGTTTCTTTTAGCTTGCCAATTTTCAATGACCACTGGTTCTCGCCACGTCGTTTCGTTTATTTCCTTTGAATTTTTCAAAAGAGGAATGAATGACTTCCCATCCAAAAACTCGGGTAGCTTCGCTCCTGCGAGCTCAAGAATTGTAGGACACAGGTCAATGTGGCCAAGCAAATGGCCAGCGGTTGTGCCACCGGTGATGCCCGGTCCCGAAACGTAGAGCGGGACGTTGGTGCAAATTCGATACGGGTAGAGCTTTCCGTGAAGACGGTGTTGCCCAAGTTGATAGCCGTTGTCCGAGGTAAAGAAAATATAGGTTGACTTTCGAATGCCGCAAGATTTGAGAGTCTCAAGGATTTCGCCCAAAAGATCATCGACAGATTTAACCGCTCTCGCACGGCTAAGATATTCCAGATGGAGTAAGTCAAGTTCGGCCTCTGTATAAGGAGGCGTTTGGCGATGAGGTGGTTTGTCCGATAAAGGGGCAGTATCGAAGTCCGGCGTCTTGGGAATTCTCAATTCCGGATGCCAATCGTCATAGAGTGCTTTGTGGACCATGTTGGTGAAGTCATTACCAACAGGACGGTGGGGAGCCAGTGGAGCAAGGTAAAGGAAGAACGGTTGGCTGCCATTAGATGTGGCAAGAGAAGTGGTTTTCAGTTCAGGATTGCGACGACTTGAAATCGAACCTGCCGTTGGTTGTCGGTTTCGTGTTTCAGTGTGTAGCTTAATGAGTCGTATCGCGTCAATCATCTCCTGGTCAGTTCGATAGACGTCGTCTGGGTTTTGAGAGTGGCCGCCTTTTCGGTGGTGACGATTGGTGAAACGATAGGTTCCCATATAGCGTCCACCGTTTGACATGTAGAAGTCATCCCAGCCCGGAGGAATTTTGAAATCGAAACCGTTATGGTGGTATTTACCAATCATCATGGTGTGATAACCGGCTCGACGCATCCAGACTCCTAGCTCCTCCTGTTCGTGTTGCTGCCGTAAGAACTCGCTGTAGCCACCGCGAAATGAAAGCGATAGCGGATAATCTGGAATGTTGACACGCACGCCCGTGCGATGTGCATATTGGCCACGAAATAACGCAGCTCTGGACGGAGCGCAAAACGGAGTCGTTACATGGAGGTTAGTAAACGAAAGGCTCTGGTCGACAAGGCCTTTGATGTGGGGATATAGCTGCAACATCTCTGGGCTGAACATCTGGTAATCAGCGTCATCAAGATTAATCAAGATGATGTTGGGCGCTTTTACCGCCAGAGAAGAATTTTGGGCTACGGTGGAAGACAACCAAACGTGAATCAGCAACAACGCACCGCAGAGATGGAAGATGCTTTTTCTCAAACTAAACTCCTAAACGCTAATCAAGACGTTTTGAATTTGACAAAGACGCGCGGCTGTCGGTACCTAAGCAATGCCACGAAAGCGACTCACCTTTAGTGTACACCAACGATTGTTCGAACGGGGACGATTTCTAGAAGTGTTGGATTCGAGGAGTTGGTAGCACTGAACAGTAAAAGAATTTCGGCAATTCACGCGGGAGTGTCATCGAAACGACCGGTTGATCCCTTTTACCAGATGTCTAAGAAGGCAAGTTTTCCAGTTAGCCTGGAAGTATCAAGGCCGTTAAGACCCACATTTGACCTGCACCGGTCGCTGCCATGATCATCCCCAGAATAATTAGATAGGGGACAAGGTCGCTGTCGATTTTTGGAATTTTCACTGTCTGCTACCGCGTAATCTAAGACGTGTAAGTGTTTATTCAAGCAAGCCGGCGTGGTTTCTCATTACGAGATGACTGTCGATTTTTTGAACAAGGTCAAACGCAACGCTGACCGCAATCAAAAGACCCGTTCCACCATAGAAACTGGCAACCATGTAATCCACACCAAGTAACTCTGAAATAATAGTCGGAACAACAGCGATCAACGCCAAAAATCCTGCACCAACGTAAGTGATTCGTTCAATCACTTTCTCAAGATAATCTTCTGTTCTGCGGCCCGGGCGGTAGCCCGGGATGAATGTTCCGTTGTCCTTCATGTTGTCTGAAATTTCCTTCGGATTGAACGTGATCGCTGTCCAGAAGTAACAGAAGAAGTAGATCATCGCGATGTAGACTAGGTTGTAGACCATTGAGGTTGGGTCCCCGAGCAGTGCTCCGAGACCACCCATGATGCCGCTAAAGAATCCCTCTCCTCCGCCAAAGTAACTGAAAATGAAGGGTGGGATCATCAGGAGGCTTTGGGCAAAGATAATCGGCATTACACCTGCCTGATTAACACGCAACGGCATGTACTGTCTTGTCCCGCCGTAAACACGTCTTCCTCGTACGTGTTTCGCACTCTGAGTTGGAATGCGTCGTTGACCGAGGGTCACGAAGACGACTCCGACAACCACACCAACGAACATCATCACCAGCATGATTATCTTTTCAAGACCGATGCCTGAATTAAAACCATTCAGTTCAAAGGTCGCATTGTTCAACAGGTTCATCAAAGCACTCGGCATCATTGCGACAATGCCGGCCATGATTAGGAGACTGATACCGTTTCCGATACCGTACTCGTCGATTTGCTCACCGAGCCACATCAGGAATACACTTCCACTGGTCATGATTAAAATTGCGGTAAACTGCCAGCCAAGCGTTAGCTTGCCCGTGCTAGCCACTTCAAAGGCCTCGTTGGTCATATTTTGTGCACCGGTCCCCGTGGGGTCGGCCATGATCACAAACCAGAGGTAACCTGCACTTTGAATCAAGCAAAGAACAACGGTTAGGTAGCGGGTATACTCATTAATCTTTTTGCGTCCAGCCTCGCCCTCTTTTTTGAGTTCTTCGAGAGGCGGGTAAACGGTGCCCATTAACTGCAAGATAATCGAAGCAGAGATGTAGGGCATGATGCCAAGGCCAAAAATGGTGGCTTGGTTTAGCTGACTTCCGCTGAAGACTGAGACCTTCGCTAAAAACTTAGTCAGGTCTCCACTCATGTTCTTGGCGAATTCAGATACGGCTTCCTGATCGATCATGGGCAGAGGGATCTGCCATCCGATTCGATAAACCGCGAGCAAAGCCAAGGTAAACAGGACCTTGTTCCGGAGTTCCGGAATCGTAAAAATGAGACGGAGCTTCTCTAACATAGTTTCGTGTTCCTGACGATCCTTCTACAGTTTGCCCGACGGCGAATTTGCCAAAGCAACCAACGATCGGATTGCTCCGAATCACTTGTTCGTGGCAGATCTCATCTTATTCTTAACGACAGCCTTCTTTTTTGGAAGCTCAACCACGGTTCCACCCGCTTTTTCGATTTTTTCCTTGGCCGAAGCACTGAATCGATGGGCATGGACGGTCAATTTCTTAGTAATCTCGCCCTTCCCTAAAACTTTTAACTCATCGTAGCGATAATTGGCAAGGTCTTTTCCGCGAAGGCTATCTGGCGTGACTTCTTCACCGGCAGAGAAATTTGCTTCCAATTCTCCGATGTTGACTTCACCAACTTCTACGGCCCATTTATTATTGAATCCACGCTTTGGAATTCGGCGAATCATCGGCATCGCACCACCTTGGAAGGTTGGGTGTTGCGAGTGTCCAGCGCGAGATCGTTGACCTTTGTGGCCACGGCCAGAAGTCTTTCCGAGACCTGAGCCGGTTCCACGGCCTAGTCTTTTACGCTTTTTGAACTTCTGAATGCCTTCGTGTACGTCGTTTAAATTCACAGTTGGACTCCTCGCAGACGCTCTACGTCGTCCTTTGTTCGTGCATGTTGAAGAGCTTCAATTGTGGCTTTGACAAGCGTCACTGGATTGTTGCTCCCGAAGCTCTTGGTCAAAATGTTCTTAACACCCGCAGCTTCGCAAACGGCGCGAACTGCAGAGCCAGCAATGATACCGGTACCGGGACCGGCTGGCAGAAGCACAACGCGTGCGGCTCCAAAGCGTCCGTCAATCCGGTGAGGGATGGATCCGTCAATCATGTTGACGTTCACAAGTGATCTCGAAGCCTGCTTGTTTGCTTTCTCGACGCTGGGCTGAACTTCGTTTGCTTTGCCGTAGCCCCAGCCAACTTTGCCTTTGCCATCGCCACAGACAACCATGGCTGCAAAACTGAATCGGCGACCGCCTTTTACTACGGCAGCACAGCGTTTGATTTTTACCGTTCTCTCGATCAAACCGGAGCTAGGCTTGTCCTGATCTTTCCGGTTGTCTTTTCGGTTGCCTTTAGCCACTTTCTACCTCGATGTTTTCATAATGAGTTTGCCTGAGCGAGACTCATTCTAACAGTTCGTGTTTGATTTCTTCTTTAAATTCTACTCGTAAAGCGCTGTTTTAAACCAGCGGGAGCAGGCCGGATAACCGGTGGCTGCTCCGTATTTAATTCACTAAAACTTCAATCCACCTTCGCGTGCCGCGTTTGCAAGTTCTGCAACGCGGCCGTGAAACTTGTAAGGCCCTCGGTCGAAGCAAGCTTCAGTCACTCCGGCAGCGATTGCTCGCTCGGCGATTGCTGCTCCGATGATTTTCGCTGCTTCACAGTTGCCGCCGTAACCAATTTGGTCAGCAAGAGTCTTGTCACGTGTGCTTGCTGAAGCGAGCGTCTTCCCGGCATCATCGTCAATCAGTTGACAATACAGGTGTTTGTTACTGCGGCGGACACTCAACCGTGGGCAAGTGGCATCACCACGCAGTTTCTTGCGCACACGATTTGTGCGACGCCAACGCTGCTTGTTAACTAGTTTTTGTTTTCTCACCGAACTATCTCACTTTAATTTTGTTTCCAACCGAAAAACCGCCCAAACCCTTTCAGTAATCCATTTACTGAAACCCTCGGTTACTGGGCTGATTTACCCGCTTTAAGTTTCACATGCTCGCCAACGTATCGAATCCCTTTTCCTTTGTAGGGTTCCGGTTTCCGCAATGAACGAACCTCTGCGGCGAATTGGCCGACTTTTTGTTTATCACAACCCTTTACGTCCACGTGCGTCTGATCGGGACACGTGACTTCGAGGCCATCGGGAATGTCTTTGACGAGTTCATTGGCTAGGCCGACGCGTAGTTTCAGTTGCTTGCCAGCGACCTGACAGACGTAACCGACACCTTGAAGCTCCAGTTTTTTCTCGTAGCCGTCTTTGACACCGAGAATCATGTTTTGCACCAAAGCCCGAGTAAGTCCGTGAAACGCTCGTGAATTTTTATCGTTTCGTCCACGCGAAACTTTCACGACGCCATCTTCCACGACGACTGAAACTTCCGGGCGATGCCGGAAACTCAATTTGCCTTTAGGGCCTTCAATATCAATGTTACCATCGGTCACGCTGACGGTTACACCATCAACGATTGAGACAGGTTTGTTGCCAATTCTTGACATGGATCTTTTCCAACAATTTGTTTCTTGTATCAGGGCCACCGAGTTCTCGGCAGTCCTGGGCCAGATTCGGACGGGTTTCCCCGTTTGAATTCGGCTGACTCATTTCTGGTCAGGCGAACCTCTTACCAGACTTCACACAACACTTCGCCACCCACTTTTTGTTGGCGGGCTTCCCGGTCGCTCATTACACCTTTGCTGGTGCTGAGGATCGAGATACCTAAGCCATTTAAGACCGGTCGCAAATCACGTGCACTGGAGTAGACCCGACATCCGGGTTTACTGACACGTTTTACGTGGCGAATTACTTTTTCGCCGCTGGGTCCGTATTTCAAATCAATCTGTAGTTGGCCAACCGGTTCGCCTTCTTCGGCTTTCCAGTCCCATATGAAGCCCTCTCGTTTGAGCACTTCTGCCACACCACTTTTGACCTTGGAAATTGGCATTTCCACGTTGGGCCGTTCCACGCTCACCGCGTTGCGGATGCGAGTAAGCATGTCGGCAATTGGGTCAGTCATCATAGTCGCTTGTTTCCCTTAACTTGCCTTTACCAACTTGCCTTGCGAAGACCCGGGATTACTCCCTGGTCAGCAAGGTTGCGAAAGCAGATTCGACACACGCCAAATTTGCGATAAACCGCACGGGGGCGGCCACACAATTTACACCGTCGCTCACGGCGAACCGGGTATTTCGGTCGAGACGCTTTAGCGATCTTCGATTTTCTTGCCACAACAAAAGCCTGTAAAAAATTCTGTTTAAGTACGTCTGATTGAGTCTTGTGACTCAGTCACCTATTCTTATCGAACCCAACAGGGGTTCTAAATCTATCGTCGTATCTAATCTTTTTTGTTGGAATCCTTGAAAGGCATACCAAACATCCGAAGCAACTCACGTCCTTCTTCATCGCTTTGGGTTGACGTTACAAACACGATGTTCATTCCCTGTTTCCGGGTGAATTTATCCGGGTTCAGTTCTGGAAAAACTCCATACTCGTTCAAGCCCAGGCTGTAATTGCCTCGACCATCAAACGCCTTCTCGCTGATTCCGCGAAAGTCACGAACTCGAGGTAACGCCAACGAAAATAGGCGATCCATGAATTCGAACATTCGGTCTCCACGCAACGTGACTTTACAACCGATCGCTTGACCTTCACGGAGGCGAAAATTAGCAATCGACTTTCGAGCCTTGGTAATCACCGGTTTTTGTCCGGCAATTAACGTCATGGCCGCGTTTGCATCGGCGAGTTCTTTCTTGTCCTGTGTCGCTGCACCAACACCCATGTTGATCACGATTTTTTCCATTCGTGGCAACGAAAGTATATTCTCTCTTCCGAATTTGGTCTTCAATTCCGGAAGGATCGTTTCTTTGTATTGTTCTCTTAGTCGAGCCATGGTTTTAACTTTTTCTTTTTAGCCGTTGATGATTCCAACCGCTTTTCGTTTGTTTGTCTCTATTTTTTCGTTGACCTGCTTAGATGACTTCATTTGCCAGGCTAACGATTTTCATGTAATTCTTGTCTCGTAGTTCACGGGCAACCGCACCGAAAATACGTGTTCCCCGCGGATTCTTATCCTTGTCGATAATCACAGCGGCATTGCTGTCAAATTTAATGTAGCTGCCGTCTTCCCGCCGTGTTCCTTTTTTGCAGCGAACGATGACCGCACGGACAATCGCTTTTTTCTTGATGTCGCTGCCAGGGATAACGCTCTTGACACTACAAACGATTACGTCACCGAGTCCGGCGGTTCGACGACGCGAACCTCCGAGAACTTTGATGCACATGATTTCACGTGCACCTGTGTTATCAGCGACTGCAAGTCTAGTTTCTGCTTGAATCATGATTCGTCAATGTATTAAAGTGATTTGTATCTATCGTTTAAGGCGTCCGATTCGCTCTTACTCGGACACTGTTTCTTCGGTTGCTGCTTCCGCTTTAGTTTCGGCAGCAACCCCTTCGCTTTCTTCTGCAGATTCTCTCAGCTTACGGGCAGCTTTCATGGCTGTGACGTCAACTTCATTGCTCTTCTCAACTACACTGACCAAAGCCCAGCGTTTCTTTTTGGAGAGTGGTGCGGCTTCGATAATTTGCACCGTATCACCCTCTTTCGACTCATTATTCTCATCGTGAACATAACAAGTGGTACGATCACGATAGATCTTGCCGTACTTGGGGTGCCGAACCAGGCGTGCAATCTGAACGACTCGCGTCTTGTCCATTTTGTCACTTTTGACGCGACCGGTTAAAATTCGTTTCGGCATTTGTTATTCCAGTTTCTTCTTACTCTTAATGATTTCGTTTTCGCACGCAGCTCGAAGCCGCATTACGCTTCGCTACCGGAAGCAGCCTTGGCCGCTTCGATTTCCCGTTGTCGCTGGATCGTTTTGATCTGGGCAACCAACTTGCGGTTTCGTTTCAGTTCCGACGGAACATCCAAGCGATCGGTTTGTGCCTTAATTCGCAACTGAAACAAATCTTTGCACGCCTCGCGGAGGACGGCTGTCATTTGCTCGTTACTCATTTCCCGTAGTTCTGATAGGGTCGCCATGATCAGTTCGCTTTTCAGTTCGCTTTAACTAGTTGTTGTGCTTTTCTTTGTTCGTAGTTCCGGGCAGTACGCCGAGGCATTTCCCGCGTCGACCAATGCTAGATCGGTCGGCGTTTGACCATTCGCACGCGGAATGGCATTTTGTGAGCCAAACGAGCGAAGCAAATTTTTGCCTGCTGTTCGGTCACACCACTTAATTCGTACAAGACGGTTCCGGGCTTAATTGTGGCGACCCAATACTCAGGTTCACCCTTACCCTTACCCATCCTGGTTTCCAACGGAGTCGACGTGATCGACCGGTGTGGGAACACCCGAATGTATAGCTTTCCAATTCCGCGAATATATTGTTGGGCCGCGATACGACCCGCTTCGATAGTCTGTGCCTTCAGCCAGCCTGGATCAAGCGACTGGAGACCGTAGTCACCAAAGATAACGGTATTACCTCGAGTAGCGTTACCTTTTATATGACCTCTTTGGACCTTTCGATGCTTGACCCGTTTTGGCATCTGAGCCATCGACTTCGTCTCCGTAATTACCTTGGTTAATCCAAACTTGAACTCCGATGTGCCCTTGAGCAGTCAACGCTTCGCTGAAACCATAACTGATTTTAGCGCGAATTGTACTCAACGGAATCGAACCGCTAATGTGTTTCTCTCGGCGGGCCATTTCTGCACCACCTAAACGTCCAGCAAGTTGAACTTTGATGCCTTTGGCACCGGCGTCCATCGACTCTTCAGCCGCCCGCTTCATAGTTCGGCGGAAACTAGCTCGACGTTGTAATTGTTCTGAAATCTTTTCGGCTACAAGCTGGGCTTGCAAATCAGGGCGACCAATTTCTTCGACTTTCAGGTTAATGCGCCGCCCGATTAGGTTTTGCATCTCATTCTGAAGCCGCTCAACTTCCTGCCCCTTCTTACCGATGATCAAGCCCGGTCGAGCGACGAACAAAGTGACCTTCACTTCATCGCGTGTCCGCTCAATCTCAACCCGATCGATTCCGGCTGCTTTGTAATTCTGCGTCGGGTGCTTTTGCACAAAATCGCGAATCTTTTTGTCTTCTACCAAGAGCGTCGCAAACTCAGCTTTGGGAGCATACCACCGGCTTTTCCAGCCTTCCATGACCCCGGTTCGAAACGCGATTGGATTTACTTTTTGACCCATCTGTGACTCACTAAACGACAGTTGTTATTGTTTTGTTTTTATACTTCGTCGATGCCGACACGAATGTGCGACATGCGTTTTTTAATCATGAACGACATGCCTCGAGCACGCGGTCGCACTCGCTTGAACATTGGCCCTCCGTCAATACACACTTCGGAAATAAACAGGTTGTGCTCTTCGACGATCTTCCCAGGGTTTTGACTAGGGTCCTGAGCATTGGCCAAAGCACTTTTGATAACCTTTTCAAGCATCCGAGCTCCACGCTGGGGCTGGTACTTAAGAATATCCAAAGCTTCGTCCACGAATTTTCCACGAACCAAATCGGCCAGAGGTCGAACTTTTCGTGCGCTAATTCGTGCGTAACGATGTTGTGATTGAAATGCCATTTTTATGTCTGCGTCTAAATCGTGCTTGTTTTAATTTAAAGCCGGCCGCTGCCAACGAGTCACTTTCGGCGACTAACGTTTCTTGCCGCCACCGTGCCCCTTAAATGTTCGCGAGGGAGCGAACTCACCGAATTTGTGTCCAACCATGTCTTCGGTCATTAAAACCTTGACATGCTTTCGACCATCGTGGATCAAAAAAGTGTATCCGATAAATTCCGGAATTACAGTGCAAGCCCGAGCCCATGTCTTAATGGGCTCTTTGGAGCCAGCGGCTTCCGCCTTTTGAACTTTTCGGTAAACCTTTTCGTCGACGAAAGGGCCTTTTTTCTGTGATCTACTCATAATGTTTTGTGTTCTTGTGGTTAGCGGCCGAATTCATTTAATTCGTTTGGCCGGTGTGCCTAAACGCGATTTCTATTTAACTTTCAACTGACCGTAACGCTTTGACTTACGCCTCCGGACAATAGAAGCATTGGATGCTTTTGCCTTCTGACGTGTCCGTCCACCTTTGGCTGGTACGCCCGACGGACTAACTGGGTGACGACCACCCTTTGTGCGTCCTTCACCACCACCGTGCGGGTGATCAACCGGGTTCATGGCGGTGCCGCGAACGTGAGGTCGACGTCCGAGCCAGCGTGAACGGCCAGCTTTGCCGAGAACGACTGAGCCGTGCTCAGAGTGCCCGACTTTGCCAATTGTTGCTCGGCATGTGGCCGGAACTCGGCGGATTTCACCGCTTGGCAATGAGATCTGAGCCCATTTGGCTTCACGAGCCATCAAAGTAGCTCCAACGCCAGCACTCCGGCACAGAATGCCGCCCTGACCAGGTCGCATTTCGACATTGTGAATCGACGTTGCCAAAGGAATGTTCTTAAGTGGCAGGCAGTTACCAACTGTTGGTGGTGCCTCCGCACCGCTGAGGACGACGTTACCAACCTCAAGACCCTCAGGAGCAATGATGTATCGCTTCTCGCCGTCGACGTAGTAAATCAACGCAATGTAAGCACTGCGGTTGGGGTCGTACTGAATCGAATTCACGACTCCCTTCACTCCATCCTTGTCACGCTTGAAGTCGATAATGCGGTATCGTCGCTTGTGCCCCCCGCCTCGATGCCGAGCGGTTATGATCCCCTGGTTATTTCGACCGGCAGTTTTGACGATCGGGCGTAACAGGCTTTTCTCAGGCTTGGCGCCTTTGGTTAGCTCTTTAAAGTCACTAACGCTTGCGTCGCGCCGTCCGGCGGAGGTAGGTTTGTATTTTCTGATTGCCATTGCAATATTCCGTTTAGTTTATGTTTGCGTTGCTTATCCGAATCGCCATTCGATATTTAGAAATCCGAGGATTCCTGACCAATTCCAGATTGGTCTAAAAGAAGTCGATCTTGTCCTCTGGATGCAGAGTGACGATCGCCTTCTTCCAGTCTTTCGTGCGTCCGAACCTGAACTTGTACCGACGCGGCTTTCCTTTTCGGATCTGCGTCGAAATCCCGGTTACCCTAACTTCAAAAAGCTTTTGAACCGCCCTTTTGATGTCTGTTTTCGTAGCCAGCGGATTGACCTTAAAAGTGTACTGGTTCAATTCCGTCGACTGAAACATCGCCTTTTCGGTGACGGTCGGCTTCAGGATGACCTGATGCGGTTCCAAAACCAACTTCTTGGGAAGCGCCGGTTTTCGATTTCGCTTGGTAATTACTTTGCCCATCGTTGATTAGCCCTTCGCCTCAGCCGTTGCCGAACTTGTTTTTTCTTTTAGTTGATCCATGGCTTCCTTGGTAACCAGCACTCGGTGCGGCTTAAGGATTGCCAATGCATTGAGGTCGCTTACCGGAAGAACCTCAACACGCTGCACGTTGCGTGCGCTCTTGTAAACCATCGGAGCGTGCTCCGCAGTCGCAATCAAGGTACTCTTGCCTTCGAGACCCATCGTTTTCAACATCCCGGCGATCGCACTTGTTTTCGGTGCATCCATCGAGAGGCCGTCGAGAACAGCAACTTGCTCATCTTGAATTTTCCCAGCCATCGCCATCCGAGTTGCAAGCCGAACTGCCTTCCGCGGAAGCCGATACGAGTAATCTCGGTTGCGAATTGCAAATGCATGTCCACCGCCACGACGAATGTTCGAACGGCGACTTCCCGCACGGGCGTTCCCCGTTCCTTTTTGGCGGTACATCTTCTTTTTGTTACCAGCAACTTCGGCGCGACTTTTGGTTTTGTGAGAACCTTGCCGTGCACTGGCTTGATACATCACGACCACGTCGTGCAACAATTGCTTGTTGATCGAGGATGCAATTTCGGTCGGATCGATCTCGTATTTACCGATTTCTTTTCCGCTACTGTCGTATACAGGCAAACTAGCCATGATTGATATCAGCCTACTTCTTGTTTGTCTCTTGAATTACCAGATAGCCACCGTTTGGCCCGGGGACTGCACCTTTGATGAGTAGCAGATTGTTTTCGGCATCGATTCTGTGAAGTCCGAGATTGCGAACGGTAACCCGCGACGCACCGTAGTGCCCGGCCATCCGCTTCCCTTTGAAGGTGCGACTCGGCCAAGCGCTCATCCCGGTACCACCAGCATGACGATGACACTTCTTTACACCGTGCGTTGCTCGCTGGCCACTGAAGTTGTGACGCTTCATAACACCAGCGAATCCACGACCCTTGCTGACGCCAATGACGTCTACACGAGCAACTTCCTCGAGCACACTTACGCCGATATCCTGACCGACTTCGACGCCTTCGGTTTCCCCACGCAACTCGCGGATAAACTTCTTCGGCTCGCAACCAGCTTTCGCAGGCGACTCAACGCCCTTCGCAGCGAGAGCGCTGCTCCGCTTTGATTTAATATCTGCCACGTGGCCACGCTCAGAGCGAGCGGCCTGGCTTTGGCGGGACCGACGATCCTTGGAAGGACGCTTCTTGTCTTCAAAGCCCAACTGAACGGCTGAATAACCATCTCTCTCATCTGTACGCAGCTGAAGCACCTTACAGGGCCCCGCCTCGACAACTGTGACCGGCGTCGCAACCCCTGTTTCGGGATCGAACACCTGCGTCATCCCGACCTTACGGCCGAGTATGCCTTTCGTCATGACTATTCGCCTTATTGATTCAATTGGACTTGCCGCCGAAGAAGCCTAACCAGCAAACGCGATTAGCTTATCCCCGCGGCTTCCGTACCATATGTTCTTTACTTAATTATAAAATAGATCCCGCGACCTACTTCGTTGACGCTTTGATTTTGATCTCAACGCCCGCGGGCAAACTCAGTTTGTTCAATGCTTCGATTGTCTTGGCTGTTGCCTGAACAATGTCGATCAAACGCTTATGCGTTCGAATCTCGTACTGCTGGCGAGCTTTCTTGTTTACAAAAGGCCCTGACAGCACGGTGTAACGTTCAACTCTTGTCGGAAGAGGAATCGGCCCGTGAACTTCTGAATGAGTCCGCTTGGCAGTTTCGACGATCTCCGCAGCACTCTGATCTAGAATTGAGTGATCGTATGCTTCCATACGAATTCGAATTACTTCATGAATACCAGCCACTCAGTTCGTCTCCCAACAATTGTTATTCCTTCACAACATTAAACCACCGCGGTCATAAATGCGTACCGAATGCGACCCCGGCCTCATTTGCCGGATGCGAATTCGGTGTGAAGATTGATTTTCCTGCAGAACTTGCGGGAAAACGGAAGAATTTATGCTCTCGCGGTGCTATCGTCAACCGCAAATAAACAAAATACCTCGAAGAATTATATCCTCGCTCAACCTCAATAAAAACTAGCCAATGGATGTTGGCTTAATCTCTAAAAATCGAGGAATTGCAATGTGTCATCGTACTCGAAACGGTCTGAAATGTAGGGGATAATCTTGGATTTTGAAAAAAGTCTAATTTCGTCACTAATATCGGCCGTATCCCCTCGGTTTCTGGCTCGAAAACGCTGGTTCTAACGATCCCCATAACTTTTTGCCGAATTATTGTTCGGCCCAGTGGAGCTGAGCGACGACGGTTGGGTTGGAGGAATGGGCCGACCTGGGGGCTTGCGTGCTTTGGGAAGCTGTGGATTGATTAGTGAACCAGTGGGTTCAAGTTGATCGTTCGGGTGTTTCTCCCTTACAATATTTTGGCGTTCGCTCGTTTTAAATCGGGGTTCTTTCGTGTCTTCGCCCGTTTGTTGCTGCGGCTGGGGTGTTTTATCTGGGGTGTTGAAAAAGCCGTGGGTACAGCAGCCTTAGCGTTGCCCGTAATCAGAGAAAGGGATGGTTTGGTAATTTGCGTCCGAGTTTTTTTATTAATTCTGGTGCCTTGGGTATTAGCCGATTCGAGTTTCGCGCAAACGTTGCTTGGTCGAAACGTTTACCGTCCCGTCCAACTACCGGTTGTCTCGTATTTTAACATAAGGACGGCGGTGAGTGTCCCCGACGGCGGTACGATGCCGTTGGGCGGTGTCTCTCGTTATTCGGAATCGAGCATCAGTCGAGGCATTCCAGGTTTGCGCGGGCCTGTTTTTCAGAATCGGGCGACGGGCTACACTGCGCAAAGTAGTCGAGCGTCGGTTAAGGCGACGATTTTATCGACCCGAGAAATGGACGAGGCTTTAGCGATTGAGGGTGCTCGTCGTGCGTTGATCTACCAGCGCAGTGATCCCAACGGCAGTTTTGAGGTTCAAAAGAAAGCGGACTTCATTACACGGAATATCGGGCGCGTTCGCAAATAATGATTCAAATTGAAAACCTTAAATTTCAGTACCCTCGCGCCGAGTTCATGTTGCGCTTGCCGCGTTTAGTGGTGGAGTCGGGGCAACGCGTGGCGATTGTGGGGCCGAGTGGGTGCGGCAAGACGACTTTGCTTAATTTAATTTCTGGCATCACTCTGCCGCTGGAAGGTACCGTGCAGGTGTGCGGTGAAGAGGTTTCGGCGATGTCCGATGCGTCTCGGCGGAATTTTCGAATTGCAAAAATTGGAATGGTGTTTCAGCAGTTTGAATTGGTGGAGTACCTTGATGTTTTGAGCAATATTCTCCTGCCATTTTCAATTAATTCAACTTTACCGGGGTCTTCAGGAATACGTTGCCGGGCGATTGAGTTTGCCGAAGCGATGGGGCTTAAGGAGAAATTGACCCGTAGGCCTGCTCAGCTTTCCCAAGGCGAACAACAGCGGGTTGCGATTTGTCGTGCTCTGATTGCCGAACCGAGGGTTGTCTTGGCAGACGAGCCGACCGGCAATCTTGACCCAGAGAACAAGCGCCGCATTTTGGACTTGATATTTCAGCTTGCTGAAAAACAGAATCAAACGTTGATCGTTGTGACCCATGACATGGGGATTCTGTCTGGGTTTGATCGGGTTGTCGATTTTGAAAAAATGCGATTCTCGAAAGCAGATGAAAAAAGTTCAGGCTCCATTGGTAGCGCGGTCGGAGGCCAGGCATGAAAGGTCCATTGGGGCTAGCCTGGCGGTACGTGCTTTTTCATAAAGCGAAGTCGCTGATTCTGGTTGCCTGTATTGTGCTTACTACAATTTTGCCGGTTGCTGTAAAGCTGCTGGTGTGGCAATTCGATCAGAAAATCGTTGCGCGAGCTGCGAGTACGCCAAGCGTGGTTGGGGCGAGGGGGAGTTCGCTCGATTTGGTGTTGAGTGCTTTGTATTTTAAGCAGGGAGCCATCGAGCCCGTCTCTTATGCTGAAGTCGAGCGAGCCCGTGGTGATGGATTGGCGACTGCCATTCCTCTTCACTGCATGTTTACCGCCATGGATTACCCGGTTGTTGGAACCTCGCTCGAGTATTTTGATTATCGAGACCTCGGGGTTGGAGCCGGTACCTTGTTTGTGTCGCTTGGCGATTGCGTGGTTGGGCACAAGGTTGCGGAGATGTTATCGGTGAACGTCGGTGACCAGTTAATTTCGGATCGAGCAAACGTTTTAGATTTAGCTGGCCAGTCGCCTTTGAAATTAAATGTTGTGGGAGTTCTGGAGGCATCCCGCACGCCTGATGATTGGGCTGTGTTTGTCGATTTAAAAACCGCTTGGGTTATTCAGGGATTGGGGCACGGGCACCAGGATTTAAATAAGGAATCACCCGACAGTCCCGTTTTAATTGCAAGTGATTCTGGCAGGATCATTGCCAACCGAGGTGTCGTGTCCTATATCGAAATCAACGATGAAAATGTTGATTCATTTCATTTTCACGGGGACACTGAAGAGTTTCCCGTGACCGCGGTTTTGGTCTCTGCGAATGGCTTTAAAGAGGAGACAATTTTACAGGGTCGTTATGAGTCGGGCGAAAGTGAAGTGCAGTTTGTCCGCCCAGAAATCGTGGTCCGCGACCTAATGACGATCGTCTTTCAGGTGAATCGGTTTTTCAATGCGAATGCAATTTTGATCGGTGGCTCAACGGCGATGTTGCTGGTTCTCGTTGTGCTGTTGTCTCTAAGGTTGAGGAAACGAGAAATGGAGACGATGTTTCGTTTGGGGTGCTCGAGAGGCGCGATTGTGTGGCTTCAAGTTGGAGAGATGGGTATTATCTTTGGGCTGGCGATGGTCTTCGTACTGCTGGGGTCCACCTGGGTTTGGAGCGTGTCGGGTGACATTGTAGAGAGTTTAATAGTAAACAGTCGGTAGGAAATTGAGCGTGTTTTTTTGATTTCACTTCATCCCCTTTGCTTTTGGCGGGCTGAGTGACTGGTTGCTTTTTGGTGGGATTTGCGTGTCGTTTGTGCGGATAAGTGGTGACGTCGGGTTTTGAACAAAACTTATCCGCGGATTTAGTTGCGGATTATTTTTGTTGATTTTGACAAAAAACAGGAGCCTCCTACAATACCGAACTACCTTTTCAGGGGCCTTATGGTTAGGGTTCCAGCGGGTGTTTTCAGCGATTTGTTGTCGAATTTTAAATGGCAGACTTTGATCCCTATCTTAAGTGGCTTGGAATTCGCGAGAGTTCTCGGCCTATCAATCATTACCGTTTGCTCGGACTGGATCTGTACGAGGATGATACGGATGTGATTGCGATGGCGGCGGATCGCCAAATGTCGCATATTCGAACCTATCAAGGTGGCCCGAATGGAGATCTGTCGCAGCAGCTGTTAAACGAGTTGGCTCGCGCTCGCAGATGCTTGTTGATGGCAGAAAAAAAACGGGAGTACGATGATGAGCTTCGGATTGCCCTGTCCTCTGCAGTGCCCTTGGCGGCGGTTGTGGTGCCTCCTGCGATCCCTCCCGCGTTGGGGCACCCTGCTCCCAATGCCGTTCATGGTTCATCGGAACCAGCCATGGCTGCGCCTGCCATTCCCGATTCTTCTGGTTTGAGATCGGCGGTTCCTCTTTCCGGCGAAGACGTGGCTGATTTTGGTATCCAATCTGGAACTCACTCTCTAGCGGATGCAAAAAAGAAAGAATTCAAAAAACTGCTTTTGATGGGGTTCGCTTGGCTTTCTGGTGGCGTCGCTGCGGTTGGTGTTGCGGCAGCGTTAATCAGTTCTGGAATTCTGGGTACGCAGCAGCCAGTGGAGCCTGCCGAGGGTGAAGGGGGGCATGAGCTTCCCATCGTAAATGCGCAGCCGACAACTTCTCCAGCATCGCCCGCTGAAGAGGTTGAGCCGACTGCGAGAGGTTCCCTGGAAGATGATCTTGGTTCTCCTGACCCCGTCGCAGGCAGTAACAGCGATGTCGTAAAACCAACGAATGAATCCATTCAGTCGGCGCCTGCAATGGAGCCGACCGAGACAGAGGTACCACAGTACACGCTGAAGAATCTGGCGGGGTATCCGAAACAGGTTCCCAGTTTGATGGGGGTATTTGGCGAGGCAAAGCGATGTATTGTTGAGAAGAAAGTTTCATTGTTGGGAGCTACCCCGCTTAGTTCGGAAGAAGTTATCGAAGTCATTCCCGATGGGGGGGCAATTGTGATTGGTTTGTCTTTTGCAACTGATGATGAAGGCAGCGTTTTGTCAATTTGCCCTGTCTATCACACCGGGTTTCGGGCGTTTGCAGGCGATGCCTTCGGTCGTGGCGGTAAGAAGCCTTCTGTTGCTGAAGGGGGCTCGGTGCTCTTCCTAGCTAGGCCTGGTTACGCTTTAAGTGGATTTGAGTTTTCAAAGGCGGAACCTTCACAAGGCTGTCGGGTAAACTTTATGAAGATTTCTGGTAACGCATTAGATCCCGAAGACACTTATTCGAGCGAGTGGCTCGCTGGGATAGCAAAATTTAAGCAGATTGTGGAGAACCCGCGGGGTTTACCAGTTGTCGGGCTGTCTGTCAGTTTTGATCCGGGGGGACTTTCAAGATTGAGTCTTTTTGCGATGGATGCAAGTGCGAAGCCCGTGCCAGGGAATACGGATTCGTCGCTTGCCGACAATAGTCTTCCAGGTTTTTTCGAGGGGGAGTCGGAGATGCCGGCGTCGGACCCCTCGACCGCAGAGCCTGATGGTGAAGATTTGGTTGAACCTATCGTTAAATTGCCACGTCCAGACAGTCGAACGAGAGCGAAAGCGAAACGAAAGATTGCAGGGTTATTGCAGTCGATTGAAAATGGGGCGAGGTCGGCATCTGAGCGAAGGTCTGCGGCAAAGGAATTAATTAACGACGCCCTTACCGAAGAAGATTCTGTGGTTCGGTATATTTTATGGATGCGAGCTGCGGAGTTGGGGGAAGAGTCCGGCGACGCGACTATGGTTGTCGATGCGATGCGTCTGCTCGATCAATATTATGAGATCGATTTCTGGGAGGATACACTTGATTCGATCGAGTTAGCAGCTCGAAATTCTTCCAGTCAAACCGCGCGGGATTTTAAGAGAACGACGGATGATTTAATTCAGGAAGCTGAAGATCAAGGTCGTTATGAGGTTGCTGTGAAGTATCTTTCTTTTGCGATTCGCCAATCTAAAAAAGTGAAAGACTCGGAGTCTTTGGAAGGATATCAGTCAATCGAAAAACGGGTAAAAAAGTTAAGAGACTTGGCGGCCGGTAACCAAAAGGCGATCGAGGTTCTCGTAGAAAATCCTGATGATCCTCAAGCGAATCTCAATCGCGGTGACTTCTTGTTTGTTATCGAAGATGATTTTGAAAATGCAGTTTCGTACTGGTTGAATTCGGAAGACGCAAAGTTAATTTCGATGTTGGAGCTCCATGCAGAGTTGGGTGATAAAAATCGAGAAGAAATAATACCTTTAGCGGACGCTCTCGCAAAACTAGGAGAGCCGGCAAGAAGTCCTCGCGATCAAAAGTTCCTTGTTCGGGCTTTGGCGATTTATAAGAAATCAGTGCGTAGTTTGTCGGGGCTTGAAAAACAGAGTGTCAATCAGAAAATTGATGTGATCAAGCAGAAGCTCGAAATTAAATAGTCCTCGCTAACTCGAACGGCGCTCGTGTCTCATGTTGGAAAAAAACAAGTATAAGAATGCCGTCTGGCCAAGGCGAGTTGTCCAAATTGTGCTGATGCTCGGCAGTCTGGCTTTCGTGGGTTGCTTTCAGAAAAATGAGGTGGCGTTAGAGAAAATTGGAGAGAGCGAGGATAGTGATTTTCGTGTTGTCGCAATTAGCTATCCCTTGCAGTATTTGACTGGTCGTATCGCAGGTGATTCGATTGCTGTTGACTGTCCAGTGCCGCCGGATATAGAAGATCCTTCGCGGTGGAAACCGTCACGAGAAGCAGTTTTGGAGATGCAAGCAGCGGACTTGGTGATTGCTAATGGCGTCGGGGCGGATTATGCAAAATGGTTGCCCAAAATTAGTCTCTCTGAAACGAAGCTTTGTAGGACGGCAAGCAAAGGATTGTCGCTTTCAGATTATATCGCTGTGGAAAATGTAACGATGGTGCACTCCCATGGTCCTGAAGGAAAGCACTCCCACCCCACGATGGTTTCTCGTACGTGGTTGGATCCAGCGGTCGCAAAGAAGCAAGCGGTCTACATTTCTGAGCAACTTACCAAAAAGTACCCTCAGTTTGCTGCTGAGTTTTCAAAAAATCTAACGGCCTTAATAAAGGATTTAGATCGGCTGACTAATTTGCTTCAGCCACTTCCCGGTAGATCCCGAGTGTCTTTGGTAACTGCTACGCCCAAGCAAAAGTTTTTGGCGCGTGCTGCAGGAGCGGGTGATCTGCATCTGACTTGGTTTGCCATGCCGGATGTCGAGCAGGCTAGTTTGAATTTAAAGTCGCTTTTGGAAGGTGCAGATGTGACGGAGGGAGTTGTCTTGTTTGATCGAGAATTGCCTTCAGCCGAGATACTTGCTGTGCTCGAAGGCCACGGTTGTCGCTCCCTATCGCTTGATTTGATCGATCAACCGCCTGAAACGGGGGATTTTTTATCATCTCTTGAGTCTAATATTATTGCCCTCAAAAAAGCGCTAGATAACTAAAGCAACTTTCAGGGTGTTCAACTAAGCTCATCGGATTTTAAGTTGCAAGTGATTATTTGCCAACTTGGGCGGTTAACCCCCGAAATAGATTGTTTGGCTGTCGCTTGAATTTTAATTTTAGTCCACGGTGTCCATTGTGAAGTTGAGATTTAATTTGCGGGCTCTGATTCTTGTGGTTTCACTCTTGTCCTTTGCACTGGCGATTGTGTCTCAAGTAGGACTTCGTGTCGCCAATTTTAAATTGCTTGAAAACAACCTAGCGCTTAATACGGAGGGGTGTGTGCAGGGGAAAATGTCGTTCCAATGCACTACGAATGAGTATCCCGACTCGAACTGGATGTTTGAGTGTAACGTTGTTAATTTGCAACAGTCAGAGATTCTCGGTTTAAAACCGGGGGTGTCGAAAAAACTCAGGTACCGGGCCGTCGCATTGGGGCCATGGAGGAAGGAGGATCCTTACTCATTATTTGTGACTCGTGGGCTTAAGATTCGGCAATCGAGTATCGTCGGTTTTGTGACTTATGAGACCGGCGCGGAGGTGATGATCAATGGTCAGCAATAATTCTTGCTGCTTAAGAAATCAATCGTCCTAATTCCCTCATGTCGAGATGTAGAGTGACGGGAAACAGGCGATAGCAGTGTTTGCCCGCAAGATTAGTGCGTGCTGTTGAGTCGGATTTTGACTCCGTTTGCAAAGATCGCATGGGCGACATCGGTAAAGTGGATTTCAAACGAGCCGGTCTGTTCGTCGTCAATTCGAATTTTGTTCGATGAAATGGAAGCGCAGTTGATGTCGTAGCATGCTAGGTCGATGCGATCAAATCCATCGTTTCCGCTAACCTTAATGACGTCGCCGGTTCGCGCAAGAAAGACTTCGTCTTTTTCAAAAATGTCCTCTTCCTTGCAGTTTTCGATATGGGATTTGACAGCCGATTGAGGTTCTGTAGAGGGTGTTTGGATCGTCTGCGATTCAGAGTCTGCTTGGTAGGAACCTCTTATCAGCCCTATTTTTCTACTGGCTGAGTCTCTGAAGTTTCTTTTGTTGTAAAAAAGTTCGCTGGATTCAGGCTTTAAATCGGTGGCAACTGGTTGTGGAGAAGAGGGGCGGGTCGTAGTGATGGATAGGGGGTCAGAAGACCATGTTGCAGGTGGGAGCTCTTCGTGGATTTGCATGTTTTTATGTTTTTCCGAAGAGAAATGGATGGCTTGATCCTTTTCAGTAAGCTTTGTGTGAGCTTCAGCTTTCGCGGTGTTGCTCTGGGCGTCGTGAAGGGTTGAAACTGCCTCTCGGAAACTAGTGGCAGCCGGAGATCGATTTTCGCTTGCGGGTGAAAATTGGCCCGGATCGTTTTGCCGAAAGCTGCTGAAACTCGGGTCTGTTAATTCAGACGGATCGATATAGGGATCGACAATGGGGGCATTTTCGATGCGCCCATTGGGTGCCGATTCTGTTTTGGGCGCTGGTTCGTTTTCTGTTTTTCGAGAAGAAGATAAAGAAATCGAAGCGTAGCCAAGGGCGTCGTAATTGTTGGCCGGTTGGTTACTTGAAAGGGGGGGGATGGGAATAGGCGGAGCCTTTGCGGCTAGACGATCGATGTTTCCTTCCAGTTCTTGTGCCGTAAACGCAATTTCTTCAGCGGTGCGAAGCTTAGGTTGAGGAGCTTGGGGGAGCTGCTTCTGCTCGGTGGGTTCATTGATGGGAACCGCCGGCTTGTTTTGGGGATGTTGATTCATGTTCAAATTCCGGCACAAATACAATGGAAGTCGATACTGTTCCATCGGGATGGGTTTGAGTGCGGGATGAATTCGTGCTCAAGCTTGACGGTTTTTAGGATTATCGAGAACTTAGATTGCAGAGCGATATATGTTTTTTTCAATAAATTCCGAGCGGTGTGTCCGGTTGACCGTTCGAAACAACTTTTCATATAATTCGCGGCTTATCTCCCAACATTTTGAATGTAATAAGATGAAAATACACGAGTATCAAGGTAAGCAGTTATTTCAACAGTTTGGCGTTAACGTTCTTGAAAACAGGGTCGCACGAACTCCCGAAGAAGCCGCTTCGGCTTTCACTGAGCTTGGGGGAGCGATTGCGGTGGTAAAATCGCAGATCCATGCCGGTGGCCGAGGCAAGGGAACCTTTCTTGAAAATCCCGAGCAACATGGCGTCCAATTGGTTAAATCCGCCGAAGAGGCTCGCGACGCTGCCGCCGGAATGTTGGGTAATCGTTTGGTAACGATTCAGACTGGGCCGGCTGGAAAAACCGTGAATCAGATTATTGTCGAAGCGGGGTGTGATATTGCCCGTGAGTTGTACCTTGGAATTGTCTTGGATCGTGCGAATAAGCAACCGGTCTTGATGTGTTCGCAGGAAGGTGGCGTTGAGATCGAGAAAGTGGCCCACGAGACTCCTGAGAAAATTTTTAAAGAGCATTTTGATCCTGCTCAAGGAATTGAAAGTTACCAAGTTCGAAAGCTTTGTAAGAAACTCGGGATTGAGGGCAAAACGGTGCGTGCAGCGGATAAATTCATGAAAGCACTTTGCCGGCTCTACGTTGATACTGATTGCAGTTTAATGGAGATCAATCCGCTGGTTGTCACGGGAGACGGAGGGCTTGTTGCGTTGGATGCTAAAATCAATTTTGATTCCAATGCTGCGTTTCGTCACAAGGACTGGGAGGAAATGCGGGATCTTTCCGAGGAGGAAGAATCTGAAGTTCGCGCCTCGGCGGCGGGACTTAGTTATGTGAAGTTGGAGGGTAATATTGGCTGTCTTGTCAACGGAGCCGGTTTGGCAATGAGTACGATGGACATTATTAAAACCCATGGTGGCCAGCCTGCTAACTTTCTCGACGTTGGGGGGGGGGCCAACGCAGATCAGGTGACTGAGGCATTTCGGATTATTTTATCGGACGCGAATGTCAAGGCGGTTTTAGTCAATATCTTTGGCGGCATTATGAAGTGCACGACGATCGCCGAAGCGATCGTCGTGGCTGCAAAGTCGGTTGGGTTTACCGTTCCATTAGTCGTCCGGCTAGAAGGCACGGAAGTGGAGGAAGGACGTCGGATTTTAGAGGAATCTGATGTCGAGTTGGTGACTGCCACCGATCTTGGTGACGCTGCTGAAAAAGTCGTTGCGACACTGGGCTAATTCTCACCAAAGACGCGTTGCCGGATGGTTTTGAAAGTCTGGCGGCAAAGCAAGTTACTAAAATTAAGCTGTTTCTAAAAATCAATCATACGCGGAAGATCAATGAGCATCCTCATCAACAAAGATACAAAGGTCATTTGTCAGGGCATTACCGGTAACGTCGGTGAGTTCCACACACGCGGTTGTCTTGATTACGGCACGCAAATGGTGGGTGGAGTGACGCCGGGCAAGGGCGGACAGTTGGTTGCGGGATTGCCGGTATTTGACACTGTCGAAGAGGCTCGACTGCAAACCGGAGCGAATGCGACAATGATATTTGTACCGCCTCCGTTTGCTGCGGATGCAATTCTTGAAGCGATTGATGCCGGCATCGAAGTCGTTATTGCCGTGACTGAGGGCGTTCCGGTGATTGATATGGTTCGTGTTTATGACGCTGCGAAAAAATCAAATTCTGTTTTGGTCGGGCCAAACTGCCCCGGTGTAATCACTGCTGATGAGTGTAAGATTGGAATCATGCCGGGATACATTCACCAGAAAGGTTGTGTCGGAATTATGAGCCGTTCAGGTACTCTGACCTATGAAGCGGTCTGGCAAACGTCCAGTTTAGGGCTTGGTCAAACGACTTGTGTTGGCCTTGGTGGAGATCCGATTGTGGGAACGTCGTTCATTGACTGCTTGCAAATGTTTCAGGACGACGATGAAACGGAAGCGATTCTGATGATGGGCGAGATCGGTGGAACTGCGGAAGAAGAAGCCGCAGCTTACGTGCAAGAGCACATTACCAAGCCGGTGGCGGCGTTCATAGCCGGGCGAACCGCACCTCCCGGAAAACGTATGGGACACGCCGGAGCAATTATCAGCGGTGGTAAAGGAACTGCGGCAGAAAAAATTGCTGCTTTAGAGGCCGCAGGAATTGAGGTTGCAAATAGCCCTGCTGATATGGGCGCCGCGATGAAGCGAGCGATTGAAAAAGCGAACTAAGAGAAATCAACAGAAATGTTTTCTGTCGATTTGTTCATTCCCATGATATTTTGCTTGTCCAGTTGAATTAATTTGGCTGCGCCAGGATGTCAATTGATTTTGCCCGGTGGCATTAACGATTCTGTTATGACTTCCTCGATGTCGCTCGCTCGCAAACCAAGTTGTTTGAGAGCGCCTTGAGTGGGCGTTTCGATCTGAGCCCAAGGAAGTGGCTTGCTTCTGTATTTGAATCTTACTTTTTTCCCAACATTGATGTTGGTGGCATCGATCCACACGTGCTCTTTAATGAAGAGATTGATTTGCGCCTTTTCTTTAAGGTTGTCAGGCGCCAAGAAGCGAAACTGAATCTTGGAGACTTCTAGGATGGGGCGTTCTGCGGAAATCTTAAATCCATTCCAATCTTCAAACTCGATGATTTCAATCTTGCCCTTGGAGATGCCGTATTGAGTTGTGAGCCAGAGCCCAAATGAAATCAGGGCAAAACCGACAAATAGATGCCACAGCTTTAGTTGGAGCTTTTGAGCATTCGGCATTTTGTATCCAGTTTTACAAAGTTGCAAATTTGATAGCGGTCAATTTGGCGGGGTTTAAATCCAGTCCGAAACTTCTATACCAACCAGGGGTTCAAGCTTTCAATCCACTTTCAGATCCAGCAGAAGACGTTTTGTGATCGATGATTTGAGGCGGGTTTCGGCGTCTCGCATGTCCCGCAACATCGAACGCTGGGACTCGTCTCTCTTTGTTTTTTGAGTGCGTTCGAGTTTTTAATTCAGTTGTTTAGCTGATTGATTTTTTTCCTATTTGAATTTTAAAACGATGATTCAAAGGACTTGAGTTGTACCGAATTCGCTGAGTAACTTGCAGTACCATTGGGAAACGGTTGCAGAATACCCGGGCAGTGACTGGGTGCCCCATATTATTGACAGAGTTCTTTTGGTCTTGGAAGAAGTTTTTGTTCTTTGGGAATCTTTTACGGCATTCGCACAGGCCCCTTGATTATCGAAGAGGCAAAGCAGGCCATCAAGTTTGATTGTCTGGCCCGTCTGATTAAACACGTAGTTTGAGTCTTCCGGGGCGATACGAATCCTCAGTGGTTCAGATGCCACTTCCAGATCGATGACGCTGATCGGCAATCCGCTATGGAGGGAGACGATATTGCAGATGTCGACCGGAATATTGATGGTAGGCAATTTGCTTTTTGCTACAGCTTGCCGAAGATATTCGGACGCTGGTTTGCCGCGGCCGGTTGGTTTATAGCCGCCCAATCGGAGCATGTCGCGGACGTGGGATTTGACCTCCGGTTCAGTGGCAATTGGGACATCTAGCGGAAATGCGAGTTGTTCGACAAGTTCGATCGGTGATGGATTTTCGCCGATGGCCTGATCGAATTCGGTAATTACAACTGCGGTCTCAAGTAGCGGGTGTTCGTCAATTGCTAACATGGCTCTTTGAGGGATTCCTAAGAGGTTGGAGGGTCAAAAGAAAGCGTAAATGAATGGGCCGATGGCAGTTCCAGTCAGAGCAATGAAAAGACTGAATAAGAGCAAAATAAAGAAAATTGGAGTCAGCCACCATTTCTTGTTATGAATCAGAAAGTCGCCAAACTCAACGAAGACGTTCGGGTGTTTCGATTTCGATTCATCCAGAAACGCGGCGGGTTCAGTTTTTTTTTGCTGTTTGGAAATCACGATATTAATACTGTCTAAAACAGCTGGTCTTTTCAGGGGTTGCGTTGCGAGGCCGCCAGTAAGATATCGTCTTCTCAGTGGTTTGGGAAACAGGATTCGATTTGTTCTTGATTTTCAATCGGTAGATTAAGAGGCTGATGGGAAAAACGCAAAGGTAATAAACCAGTAATAAAGCAGCTTTTGATACTGCCCAGCGAATTGGAAAAGTCAGTAATTGCCATGCAGTGGAGACGCGATTTCGCCAAATATTTTGTTGTTTTTGGGTGTTGGTTCTGAGGTTGAGCTTGGGTTGATCTTTCTTTCTTAAATAAAAGTTTCCAATCGCTAAAGCATCGAGGTTGGTTTTCATGAAACAGAGATACGCATCATCCGGTGAGCAGACAATTGGCTCTCCGCGAACATTGAAGCTGGTGTTCACGAGCATTGGGCACTCGGTTTGGTTTCGAAACTGATTCAGTAGTTGGTGAAGGGCTGGGTTCTCAGACGGAGCAATGGTTTGAATTCGAGCAGAACGGTCAACGTGGGTAATGCCGGGGAACTTGGTTGCTGGTACTTCAGGCCGCAGAAATGCAGCGAATGACATTAGCGGGGATGAGTGACTGGTTAAAAACCAATTCTCGGTTTCGTCGTTGAGAATCACAGGAGCAAAAGGGCGAAATGGTTCTCGGAATTTGACCTTTCGGTTCAATTCATCTTGAACCGTTTGGGGGCGGGGGTCTGCGAGAATGCTTCGGTTGCCTAGGGCTCGCGGTCCAAATTCCATGCGATTTTGAAACCAGCCAATGATTTTTTCGCTAGCTAAATCATCGGCAGCAGTGGCTGTCAATTTATCGAATGGGAGTTCTCGAAAATTCGCATTGTAACCTCTTAAAACGCTACGGATTTGGGTGTCGGAGTACTCTGGGCCGAGGAATGGAGAGTTGGCTAAAGAATTGGCTTTGGGGTTGTCAAGGATTTGGTGCCAGATAAATAAAGCTGCACCAATTGCGCCGCCGGCATCTCCGGGGGCGGCATTGACCCAGATGTTTTTAAACGGGCTCTTCCGAAGCAATTTCCCATTGGCAACACAATTCAATGCGACTCCCCCCGCAATGCAGAGTTGGTCGCACTGCGTGAGTTGATGAAGATGATTGGCAATTTTTAGCAAAACGGATTCGATAACAAATTGAATCGAGGCAGCTAGGTTTTTTTCTCGTTGGGTTATGGCGGATTCGGGCGTTCTTGGGGGGCCGTCAAAAAGTTGGTCGAACTTTGCAGAAGTCATTTTACGCCCCGTGCAGTAATCGAAGAATTGCTGATCTAGTTGGAAGGATCCATCAGCTTGCAAATCGATTAGGTTTTCAAGGATCGCTTCTGCGTAGACTGGATTACCTAACGGTGCCAGTCCCATCAGTTTGCCTTCTCCGCTGTTGATTCGAAATCCGCAAAAATAGGTAAACGCCGAATAGAGGAGCCCGAGTGAGTCGGGAAAGTGGAGCTCATGTTGGAGCTGAATTTTAGAGTCGCTGCCGAATCCAATGGCTGTCGTTGTCCATTCTCCTGCCCCGTCAACGGTCAGGATTGCGGCTTCACTGAACGGAGATTGAAAGAATGTGCTGGCAGCGTGCGATTGATGGTGTTCTACAAAGAGAATTCGTTTTTTGTATCGTCCTTTTAGACCTTTGGTGATTATCCGAGAGATGTACAGCTTGCTGCGGAGCCAGATAGGAATCGAAGTCATAAACGAGCTAAGGCCGCGAGGAGCATGGGCGAGGTGTGTCTCTAGGATTCGTTCAAATTTTAAAAACGGTTTTTCGTAGAATACAACGTGATCGAGATCTTCAATTTTGCGGCCGGCCTGAGCAAGGCAAAACGCAACGGCCTGGTGAGGAAAGTTGGATTCGTGTTTTTTTCGGGTAAAACGTTCCTCTTGTGCAGCGGCGATTACGACTCCGTCGACCACAAGGGCAGCAGCGGAGTCATGGTAAAAAGCGGAGATGCCGAGAATCACGGACATTGGATCTTTACTGCTCGCATGACAATGTAAAACTGGATTATACTTCTGACTGCGTGCGGAGGAACTCCGGTGGTGAATGAATCTCGCAAGCTATTTCGAAAAAGGGTGAGGAGGCGGGGTGTCCGATAATCAAGTTGAGTCGAAGAAATCGTGGAAGCGTTCGCTTCTATTCCGAGTTGCCGCGATTGCTGTCGGCGTTTTGCCATTTTTAATGTTTGAATTGGCACTTTGGGGTTGGGGATGGCAGAGTGCGGATGCGATCACTGATCCTTACGTCGGATTTACCGAAATTCGACCGCTGTTTGAGGTCAATGCACAGCGAGGCGAGTACGAGATCGCGTCTAATCGAATGCCCTTGTTTTGTGAGGCAAGGTTCCCTGAAGCGAAGGCAAAGAATGAGTTTCGTATTTTTTGCATCGGCGGGTCGACCGTTCAAGGGCGTCCGTTTGCTCCTGATACATCCTTTCCGAAGTGGCTTCAGTTGCGGCTTGAGAAACTTGATTCCACAAAAAAATGGACTGTTGTAAATTGCGGTGGGGTGTCCTACGCGAGTTACCGACTGGTTCCAATTGTCGAAGAGATCTTGAATTACGAACCTGATTTAGTTGTTCTTTACACAGGTCAAAATGAATTTTTGGAAGATCGAACTTACGATAAGATTAAAAAAACACCTAGTTGGATTGGGCGCACACACGACCGGCTTGCTAAAATGCGGACTTACAGTTTTTTAAGAGCGAGCTTGATGGAGGCGAAATCGCAGCCTATCGAACCGGAAAATATTTTGCCGGCGGACGTGGAGGCGCGATTGGATTTCCGCGGTGGCTTGGAGCAATACGAACGAGATGATGACTGGCGGAGGAATGTCGTTGAGCATTTCGAACAGAATCTCAATGCAATGGTTCGTGCGATTCGGGCGGTAGATGTACCTCTAGTTCTTTGCAATCCAGTCACGAATTTAATGGACGCGTCGCCATTTAAAAGTCAGCATTCGTCAAATATGACTGATGCTGAGCTCTCAAAATTTGAATCAGAATGGCAGACACTAATCGAGGGTCCAGAAATTAGGCGAGAGTGGAGCCAAATGAAATCCCGATTGGAAACTCTGGTTGAAATCAATCCACGGCATGCGGATGCTCATTATCGATTGGGGCAGGTCTATCAGCAACTGGGAGAATTTGATTCCGCAAGGGAGCATTTGATTTTAGCTAAAGAAGAAGATGTTTGTCCTTTGCGAATTGTGGAGCCGATGTACACAGCGATCAGTCGTGTGGCAAAAGCGAATGCTGTACCGGTCGTGGACGTTAAGGCCTTTTTTGAGACAGTGGCTCCAAGTGGAATTCCCGGGCGTGAGTCCATGTTAGATCACGTGCATCCGACCATTTTTGGACATCAGCAAATTTCCGAGCTGTTGTTGCTTGAGATGATTCAGCAGGGGCTGGTTGAGGCAAAGGCTGAACCACTCGATTGCGGAGACGTTTTCAATACCCATTTGGAATCACTGCCCTTCATTTATTTTGAATTGGGTAAAGACCGGCTGGCTGGTTTAAAACGCTGGGCCGAGGGTAAAGTGACTCGCGAGCGGGCATCGGAGTGAAGTTTACGCTGCGTTAGCTAGTTAAAATAGTTGTTCCAAGCCGCCCTGCGAATTCCTGGTTGTGAAGCCCCTTTCGATCAGCTTGGCCTTCATCGATCCAGAGATGGAATTCTTTTGCCCTGAGCTCGGGAAAGGTTAACAGCAAGTTCGAGATATCACCTTTGGAGTCGATGTCGATTGCGGGAATGTTGTCCATTGCGGCTTCTTCGAACAGGTCGATGCACAACTCGGTTTTTCTGCTTCCAGTCATACCGACGACCGCGTGCGTGGAGTGATCACGTGAAGCGTAAAGTAGGTACTGGTCGGTTCGCTCGCGGCGATCCATGTCGTAGCGTTGCCCCAGCTAAAATTGGCCAAGTTTTTCGAAGATTTCGTCCTGTATCGGCTTTACTTCCTGCGGCGTTGTTTTCTTAGTTCAAAATAAAGTATGGCGTTGCAGACTAAGATTACCAACCCGTGCCGCGGATGTACTTGACGGACCTTTGAGGCTCTGTTGCAAATCAGTCCTACAGACAAATCAGCATTCAATTCGTATGATCAGGTGAAGTCGTATGTTACTGGGGTGAAGGTCTGATAAGGTCTTAGAGATGAAAACTTTGATAAAAAACGCTGTCGTTGTTTTACCCGAAGGCTCGGTTGAGACCTCTGTGTTGATTGATGGAACGAAAATTGCGGCGATTGACGCAGCTATTCAGACGACGGTTGACCAGACTGTCGATGCAAGTGGAATGCACTTGATTCCAGGAGTGATCGATGATCAAGTTCATTTTCGTGAGCCTGGCTTGACCCATAAGGAAGATCTCACTCATGCCTCTCGCGCCTGTGCAAAGGGCGGCGTAACAAGTTTTTTGGAAATGCCAAATACCGTTCCTAATACGGTGACGGTAGACGTGTTGCACGACAAATTGAAATTGGCTCAGAGTCGTTCACTTGTGAACTACGGGTTCTATATAGGAGCGACCCCTGACAATGCCGGTGAACTCCGGCACGCTCGGAGAACACCTGGGATAAAAATATTCATTGGCTCGAGCACGGGAAATTTGTTAGTTGATGAGCAGGCTGCGTTGGAGACTATTTTTGCAGAGACTACCCTGCCTATCTGTGCGCATTGTGAAGACGAATCGACTGTCCGAGAAAATGCTGCTCGCTATGCAAATTCAAAAGATATTGCAGATCACTCCCGAGTTCGGGATCATCGCGCTGCTTTCATCGCTACGCAGCGGGCAATCGACCTTGCTGTTCGCCATCAACATCGTTTCCACGTGCTGCATGTTTCGACGGCGGCTGAGATTGATTTAATTGCTGCCGGAGGTGATTTGATTACCGCTGAGGTCTGTCCTCATCATTTATTTTTTAATGTAGATGATTACGAGGCTCTCGGTTCCCTGGTCAAGATGAACCCGTCTATCAAGACAAAATCCGACAATCAGAAATTATGGCAGGCTTTGCTTGACGGTGTGATCACAGTCATCGCTACCGATCATGCTCCCCACACGATCGAGGAAAAGCGACAGCCTTATCCGGATTGCCCCTCAGGGCTGCCAGCGGTTGAGAACTCGCTGGCCTTAATGCTCGACCAAGTTTGTCAGGGGAAATGCAGTTTGGGACAAGTGGTGAAATGGATGTCCACCGAGCCAGCGAGGGTTTGGGAAATCGAAAACAAAGGAAGAATTGAGGTGGGCTATGATGCTGATTTGGCATTAGTAGACTTGAATTTGACTCAAACCGTGCTTGATGAAAAACAAGAGACAAAATGTGGCTGGACTCCTTGGCACGGTACCGAGCTTACGGGGTGGCCAGTTGCGACTTGGGTGATGGGACATCAAGTTTTTCGCTTAGAAGATGGAAAGTCTCAATTTGATTCTTCGATTCTCGGAAAAGAAATCGAATACCGGCACTAATGATTTAGTGATGCGAGTTCGTTGGTGCAACGCTTGCTTTTAGTGCGTCTTTCAGGTTGAGCACCAATCTTCGGTGGGGCAGTCGTGAATTTCAGTTGTGTCTGGTTGTAGTTTTTCAATTTTTTCCTGGGCAGATTGGATGGCTTTTGGTTCTGTTAAAAGCCCGATGTGCAATGACATGGAGTGGGCATCTCCCGGTTCAAGGTGGACAGTGCGGTCATGTTGCTGTTCGAAGGAATGTGGATTGGGGAAGTTGGTGGCTGGTTCAAGGCCTGTGACGTAACCGTCCGATGTCCCAACCGTATTTTTCCAAAGTGAGAAAAAAGGTAGTTGAGATATGTTATGGCGGATGCTGACAGCTAAGGACTGGCTGGCGTTACTGAGCATCGTTAGTGATTCTTGGTTGGAGTCCGCTGCGAGTTCCATGAAATAGACCTGCTCTGCATAGTCAGGGTTGGGAGCATCGTATTGATTCCAGTGTTCCAAACCCAAGGCAGCATGTGGATTACGGGGAACAAGCTTTTTGACGGGGGCAAAAAAGCGACTTCCTTTTTCGAGAATTGGTGAGCCAAAATTATTGTGGTAGAGCATCTGGATTTTGTCTGGTCGATCTGAGAGATTGGCGACGCAATCCGAGATTGAGATTTCAGGCGAATGGAGCTGCATGCTGATTGTGGTCTCTAAGCGTAAGCGGTGGAAGTGGAATCGGTTTTCAAGAACCGTTCCCCGAACGGTGATTTTGCCATCTGTCTCATCGATCGTAACGCTTAATTGACTGGCCGGCAGGTTAGCGACTCGACCATGCAGCGGCCAGATGAGTTGTCCATGCGAGTCAAATTCAGGGGCTCCGTTGTTGGACAAACCGCAGCGTACAAGCATTTCATCAAAACCATCGAGCCAGCCCAAGCCGCTTGGTTCGCTTACGTCGACCCACATCGGATGAACGGGGCCAGAAACTGGTGAATCCCAGCCAAACCGCACATCGCCGTCTTTGGCTTGCCAGATTCCCATTCCTCGTGTTGGGAGTATCTCGATTGATTTGCTGCCGCAGCGAACCGTTAGTTTTTCAACTCCACAGCTTTGTCCGGTTTCCATCCGTTGAAATTCCCAACCGAGAGCAGGGGAGCCCCCCGTGAATTTTTCTTGGGAGTTAAATGAAAGGCTGCAGAGGTCGGTGGTACTGGATTTCATGTTTTTTTTCACTCTCGTATTGAAGAAAAAGTTACTAGCTGGTAAACGCTTGCAGAGCTTCCAAAAACAGCTTAAAACTTTTACTCCGTTAATGCATGTCCTTGTTCGAAAAATAATCAGATATGGTCTCTTCGCAGTCACTTCCCATCACCTCAACTGACAACGTGCGTCAAATTCTTGACCGAGCTATGGATGCAACCGGAGGGCTCTTGCGGCTAACTCCGACTTGGGTTCCGAGAAGTTTTCTGCACCCTGGAAAACGGATTCGTCTTCATCCAGATGATTATTATGCGATGGGGGCTGAGCGAGGTGGAATCGACGAACGTTGGTTCGGCAGTACTACTGAATGTGCCAACGAAAATCGAGAACCAACCGAAGGTTTGAGTTTTTGTCGTTTTGAAGGGGAAGCCTTTCTGCTGAGAGATGCAGTAGAGGAATGCGGGGCAGCTTTGATTGGATCCCAGATGTGGGACAAATATAAAAAGTGGCCAGTGTATTCAAAGTTCTTTGACAACATGGGGCCGATTCCACACCACATGCATCAAAGTTTTGATGATGCCGCGTTGGTTGGTCAGGAAGGAAAACCGGAGAGTTATTATTTTCCGCCTCAGTACAACAACTGTGATAATAATTTTCCTCACACCTTTATGGGTCTAGAGCCGGGGACGACCAAAGATGATCTTCGGAAATGTCTGGAGAACTGGAGTAAAGGTGAAAACGGAATTCTTGACCTCTCGAAGGCTTATCGACTGAAACGCGGAACCGGTTGGTTGATTCCCCCGGGCGTTCTGCATGCTCCCGGATCGTTGTGTACTTATGAACCGCAGTGGGGCAGCGACGTTTTCGGCATGTTTCAAAACATCGTTGAAGGGAGATATGTACCGTGGTCACTTTTGGTCAAAGACATGCCAGAGGCGAAACATCAAGATCTCGATTTTATTATCGGGCAGCTTGATTGGGAGAAAAATGTAGATCCCAATTTTAAAGACAACAATTATTTGGAACCGATTGTTGCCGATCAGGGGCCGGGTTGGTGCGATCGTTGGATTGTTTACGGAACCGTAGATGGTGAGCAATTATTTACGGCTCGCGAGTTGACCGTGGACCCCGGTTGTAAATGCATATTAAAAGATCCAGGAGCAAGCAGTTGGATTACGGTTCAAGGCAAAGGCCGCCTCGGAACACTTGATTTACAAACTCCCGTGATCATGCGTTACGGCCAGCTAAGTGAGGATGAAGTATTTATTTCTCACCATGCAGCGTCTGCGGGGGTGGAAGTTGAGAACAATGGTTCAGAACCATTGGTAGGCCTGCGTTATTTTGGTCCAAATACCTGGGATGACTTGCCGCCAGTTGGTGGGCATAAAGCGTGATCGTCGGATCGACATTCCAAAATCTTGTTGGATAACAAATCAACCGATATACGTCAGAATAAATAATAAGGGAACAGATGAGCAAGCAATTAAAACTTCATAACGCGATGTGGCCTGGGCTTGTTGGTAAAGGAACGGATGATGGGCAGGAACCGCCAATCAGCCTTGAGCGAATGCTCGATTTGACCGTGGCCGCTGAAGTTAATGGGCGTAAATTTGAGGGTGTAGACTATTTCCTGTTCCTCCCTCATACCGATCCAGATGCGTCGGAAGATGAATTGCTTCGAATCGCGGATCTGATTCAGAGTAAAGGGTTGAACGTCGGAACACTCGTAGCTCCAGTGTGGCCGGGAACTGTCGGTGATAGTGCCATGGGAGATTCCGAAGCGACCGACAAGTTTTTAACAGCGGTTAAGAAAGCTTGTCACATCGCCAGAGTTTTCAATGAGCATGGGGTTCGGTCCTACGGAAGTATTCGAATTGATTCCGCAGAATTTGGAGTTGATCAATGGCGCGAAGATCCCGTAGCCAACACAGCAAAGATTGCTGCGACGTTCAAAGAGGCGGCTAAAATTGCGGCTGATCATGGCGAGCGACTTGCCGCAGAGGGAGAGATTTGCTGGGCGGGAATGCACTCTTGGAAAGACATGCTCGATCTTCTTGAAGAAGTCGGAATGCCCGAAACACTGGGGTTTCAGGCAGACCTCGCGCACACTTATCTATACCTCATGGGATACAACGCTCCCGAACATGCTTTGCTGAAGGATGGCTACTCTGACGAAGAGTTTTGGGCTGCCTATCAAACGATGACGGATAAGTTGCGACCATGGACAATTGATTTTCATGTCGCTCAGAACGACGGTGAAGTTCATGGTGCGGGTGACCATGATAAAACAGGGAAGCACTGCCCCGCAGATGATCCCAATGGAAAGCTCGACATTGTCGAATGTTCCAAGTATTGGTTGAAAGACGCCGAATCGAAGGGGATCGAGCATATTTGCTGGGATGGATGCATGTTCCCTAACGCAATGCTGGAATCGCCTGAAACCTGGAACACGATTCTCGCGTCGATGATTGCAGTTCAGGAAGCCCACGGGTGAAAATACGCCTGAAAGAAGTTGGTTTCGTACCCTTCGTTGGCGAAAACATGGTTCGGTAGCAAGGTCGTCCGCGGTTGCGATGGTTGGCCTAATTTAAAAAGTCACAGTTGAATTTTAACTCTTGAGGAATCGGAAACATGGCCAAAAAGCCACTTAATATTGGAATGATCGGTTACGGATTCATGGGCAAGGCCCATACCAACGCATATGCGACTGTGGGGAATTTTTTCGAACTTGAGCATAAACCAGTTTTGAAGGCGCTTTGCGCCCGCAATGCGGAAAAGGCTCAGGAGTTTGCTGACAATTGGGGCTATGAGTCAGTAGAAACGGATTGGCGTACTTTGATCGCGCGGGATGATATTGACGCGGTTGATATTTGCGTACCAAATAATCTCCATAAAGAAATTTCAATTGCTGCTGCAGAAGCGGGCAAGATGATTCTCTGTGAAAAGCCGATTGCGATGGACTCCGCTGAGGGTGAGGAGATGTGTGAGGCGGTCGAAAAAGCGGGCGTCAATAATATGGTTTGGTACAACTACCGCCGTGTCCCTGCGGTTACCTTCGCAAAAAACATTATCGAAAGTGGAAACCTGGGGCGAATTTTTCATTATCGAGCTAATTTCTTACAGGATTGGACGATCTCAGAAGACCTTCCCCAAGGTGGAGAAGCGCTTTGGCGATTGGATGCCGATGCGGCCGGTTCCGGAG
>CALKNI010000066.1 GCA_938091115.1 uncultured Pirellulaceae bacterium
AATCAACAAAAGAAAAAGACGACGGCTTTCACCGTCGTCTGGCTGATTACTTAATTTAATACTCTGTTATCGAGAATTACCATTCACTGCCTGGCCGAGCAACTTTATCGGGAACATAATTCTCAGCGTTATAAATATCATCCGGCCCAAGTCTTTTTTCGGACTTCATAAAATCTTCCCACATGATCTTTTTCCCAGTGTAGGCGGCATCGCGTCCAATCAAAGCCATCAACGTACTGTAACTCATGTAAGTTCCATTGTTGATCGGCTTTCCTTCACGAATACTTCTAAAGAGGTGCTGATGCTCCACATCATACATACTTGGATTGCGTTTCTTATGAGAAAACTTGCCCTCTTCATTGACGATCTGGCCCTTCAGAATTTTTGCGGTTCCCTTGGTACCGACGATATGATCTTCGGTTTCATTGAAACACCCGGCCATCTGGCGGCAGTAAGTATGAGCTTTAACATCGCTATCTTCCCACTCAAAAACAGTGGAGAAATGATCGTAAACATTCCCCCACTTCTCATTCGTTCGGACTAATCGCCCGCCACTTGCATAGCAGCTAACCGGTGGAATGTCATCCATCAACCACAGAGCCTTGTCGATTGAGTGAATGTGTTGCTCAGCAATATGATCGCCCGAGAGCCAGTTAAAATACAGCCAGTTTCGCAACTGATATTCCATCGGTGACCACTTCCTGAATTCCTTGGTCTCTGGATTAGTTGTACCGTCCCCCCGATGCCAAAGCGTACCGGTCAAGTAATTTTCTTGAATCGATTTAACTTCACCAATCTCACCGTTCTTAATACGACTAATCATGTCGTTAACGCCAAGATCGTATCGCCAGCAAAGACCAGAGACAACGCTCTGCCCGTTGGCCGCTGCTTTTTTGCAAGACTCCATCACCGACCGCACACCGGGAACATCGACTCCAACGGGTTTCTCACAAAAGACATGTTTTCCGGCATCGACAGCCGCTTTCAGTTGCATCGGGCGAAAATAAGGTGGAGTCGCAAGGATGACAACATCGACATCGCTGGCAACTAGATTTTTGTAACAATCCAACCCATCAAACATGTGATCCTTGTCGACGTTGAATCGGTCAGGGAGCTGCTTAGACAGTGATTTCGCGCAAGACGCAATCCGATCGGGAAATGCATCAGCCAAAGCGACCACTGAAGTGTTAGAGTCGGCATTGGTTGCGTTTAAAACCGCTCCCGTCCCCCGACCTCCACAACCAATCAAACCAATCTTCAGTTTGTCATTATCGCTATTGTGATATCCAAAAACTGGCTTCGGAATCATTGAGGAGCCAATGGTGCCCGCAGCGGCAACCTTGGCAGAAGTCGACATAAACTTGCGGCGATCTGGTTTCGAATTCGACGGCATCTTTTAACTCCGTAAAGCAATAAAATCACTTGGTTTAATTAATAATAACTTACAACATCACTTGATCATAACCACCACGGAATATCCGACGCAAGTGATTCATCGAACTATGGACAGCAAAAACAAGAACCTTGTTCAAACTGTTAATTTCTCTACCTCAGGTCGCGAATATAAGCGATAAACTGAGGATCTAACTCCGCGAGACCTTCTCCAAAAATACGCTCAAAATGAGCAATCCGCTCTTCAGGCGTGTAGCTCACTAGTGCTTTGTTCTTTGACATAAACTTAATGTATGCCACGTATTGATCTGATTTCTTATTGAACAAAAAGTGATTAAACGCCCAGGCCTCCGCATAGGCATCATCAACCGATTCCGGATTTCGCAGGCGATCATCCGTAGCTAACAACGTTCTCAACGAATCAACCGGTCGATTGGGAAGGTACTTCCGAAAACGATTCAATCGAAGCTCAAACACTTTGCCCGGCACCCGCCAACCTATCTTGCTGCGAAAATCGGGAGCCTCAAAAAACATCGCAATACCCTCGTTCAACCATAAAGGAGTTTCTGCAAATCGTGTCTGTAATCCACGGTTGAACATCAACTGATGAGTCGCCTCATGAATAATTGTGGCCACCAAAAAGGTTGAATTTGGATTCTGCAAAACTCGCTCGATGTTCCTACTGGTTAATGGCTGACTAGGGTTGCGCTGATCTGCCGTCAAATCATAAAGCGCAATTCGATTAGTCTGCAGGTTATAGTAAGCTTCCATGGTTTGACCGTGCCCCAGTTCCCGATCAACGTATTGTTGGTATTGAGCTTTGGAACCAAACACAATCGCAATCAAAGGATACTTAGGATCGCTTAGCTTAAATTTTTTCTTCTTTTCCCAAAATGTTTCAAACGCACGATATAAGCGGCTCTCGTAAAGTCCACTGATCCAGCGAGCAAACGCAACCTCATTCTGATACGCAATGACATAGTGTTTTGTTTCGTAGATTCGAAATCCAGCGGGAAGTTCTTCCAGCAGACGTTGTCCTACTGCTTTAAAAGAAATCGGCGGACTCGGTTTTTCACTATCGACGCGTGCTTTTATTTGCTGAGGTTCTACAAACCAAATTTTTCCGTCAACTTCCCGGAAATAGAGGCTCTTATCCCTCGCTTCAATTAGAATCTCGCCCTCGAGCTGCACCTCTTTTCCATTGACCAACAACGTAAGTGAGTCCGCCGCGACGTTGCCGCAACAAATCGCAAACGCAAACAATGCAATAATGATTCGCCGCTGAAAGTACATTGATTCAACCTCACCAAGAACACTACGAATAATTTCGCCCACTAAATCTCTGACTCCAACGAACCACCCACCAACCCGCACAAGAAATCCCGACAATCACCAACACAGTGACAATCGTAATTCCCGCAGTCAATTCATTAACACCAGCATGTAAATCCCCCAACATTTTTCGAGGGACAGTATCCATACCAGCAGGCCGAACAATTTGCGAAGCAGACAACTCACCAAAGCAACAGGCGAAAGTAATCAGCCAGCAACCTAGCAGCGGCAGCCAGTTTGCCTTGATACCCAACGAAAAGTACAGGGTTAGCTTCCCAGCACCCTCAACACGGGCACTCTCCAACGCATCCTCTGGGATTTTCTGGAACACAAACCATACTACCAGCGCACCTACAGGCCAACAAAATATAAAATTAGCAAGCACGGGGGCAAACACAGTGTAATTGAACAACCAAACGAACCACTGTCCGTCCACCGTCCCAGTCACGGAGGCGATCACTGTCCCCAACAAAGGTCCCGGCACAGCAAAGGACACAGCAAGCGTCACTGCAAACAGCAGTTGAAACCAAGCAAACCTTCGTCCCATCGAGCTAACCCAAGTCGCTAACAACACGATAATGCTCGCCGAGGCAGAAGCGATGATAGCCGACCAAATAAATTCATCTTGATAGTCAAAACAAGCTCGCCGGACCGCCGAAAAAAACTGAACAACCGAGTACCCCTGCGTTGGCACTCCCTCCACCGGACGGACATAAAAACAGGCCCTGAGAACAACGTTTCCGATCGGAACTAAGAAGGCAACAACAACCAATCCAAGGCCTGCCAGATTCTTCGTGAATCCATTACGTTCAACTCTTCCAGCACGGAATCCTCCAGACTCATACTCCGTTTGCGTCACCGCAAAAAACAAAACCATCGAAAGTGCAATCATCACAGCCAGAAGACTAAGCGTTAATCCGTAACTAACACCGCCTACCCCGTCTTCGAGACCCTTGACTCCTGCTGAGTTACCGGCCAGTGAGTAACCTAAATATATCTGTTCAGCTAGCGTGCCAATTTGATAAAGGTCCGTAACGGCTATCTCCCGGGAACAGGCAACGACAACCCATAAAAATGCAAGCACGCCCAACGGCCAGAGACGAACAATCGTCACGCTCCAAAACACACGAAAAGATGAAGCATCTAGTAGGGCTTGTTCTTCAAAAACACGTCCACCCAAACTCAAACCCACCAAAAAAATAATGGCTACCTGAGATGATGCTGCTATTCCGTGAATCCAACTTGCGGCCCACCATCCAGGAATAAGCGGAACTAGAATTTGCCCCTGAACGGAAGTCAGCCAACCCAACTTCCCAAAGGCAGCATCCCATGCACTGACATGAATAAACATGGGAATGAACAAACTGGCGACCGTGCCTAAGAGCACCATGGTTGAGACCCATCCTTTCCCCATGCAAACCCACGCGGTCAAGAGCCCCAAAGGCAGAGCGATTCCAAATGCACAAAATCCAAGCCCGAATGTTCGAATCGCTAGTAAACGCTCGATTGGCGAGGATGAAAAAAATGCGATCCATGTACCGAGCAACACTGCCAAGCAAAAGATGACAGGCACGAACCAACGCGTCATTGTTATCTGCTTGAAGTTCATGAAACCATCTCAAACTCACTGAACGCAATCGCTGTCACCGAAGTACGGATCTTATTAGCGATTATTTATTTTCCCAAACCACGCAAATATTCAACAACCTTCTTTCGATCTTCAGATACTTTTTTTAGATCTAAATCAAGATCGAGCATTCGGTCGACCATTTTCATAAAATCGGCAACCTCAGAAAATTCCTGGGAAGCAATTTGAAACGCCGTCGCACCGTCTCGGTTTTTTACCTGAACATTGGCACCATGCTCTACCAGCAACCGCACAATTTCAAGCCGCCCTAAAAACGCAGCGCTATGAATCACCGCATTCCTGTCACGCGACATTGCATTGACATTTGCTTTATTTTCAACCAGGTAGCTAGCAACTTCGAATTGCCCTCCAAGCGCTGCCATGATCAGCGGAGTCGTTCCATCACCATTGGATTGGTCTAAATTTCGACCGCTCTTTTTCCATTCCTTTAAAAAGTTCATGTCGCCATTCTTGGCCGCCATCCAAACATCCGGGCTTGACTCTCTCGAACTGCGCCGCCGATCACCCCATGACTCTGTAATAACCACTGCATCGCCAGGATCACGTGTCCAAACTGGCATTCCACCCGCCATTTCAGCATTAATCTCCTCACGTCTTGTTTTTATAAAGGACTGAACGCTGCGTGTGCTGTACCGTCTCTTTTGGGAATCGGACAGAAAAGGGCGAACTAACTCCTCGATCCGATCCACTTCCGCCAGCAAGGCATCTTCATTCCAATGCTCCTCCAACAGTTTCACCAAGGTCTTGCGGTAACGTTCACGGGAATCAGGATTTTGATAGAGTCGATGCGCAAGGATCCCTTTCGTCTTCACGCAAAGTGGCAATCTTGGATCGCGATCGACCATACTGAATTTTTGAAACATGCAATCGCCGCCCCATGGAATAAAGTAGATTTTATCATCCAAGCGATTGACATAAAAAAAGAAGTTATTGCGATTCCCAGAGTATCCATCCCAAAACCCCAGCAAACTCTCGATCGCCCAAAACTGGTAAAACTCGTCCATCGCAACAAGTTCTTTCATCGCAGACTCGGCATCAAAGGTGTCAAACGATTTACCTTCAGGCAATTTCACGGCTTCGATCAACTTTTCAATCTGTTTTCTTCCATAATCTTTTTTTCCGAATTTACGATCAAAACTAGCTCCCCAATCTTGATGGAAATCGACAACGGTTCCCTCGTACAGCGTGCCGTCCGAGTCCCCAAAACTTCTACCAACGAGCGATTTCTTGGCCGATTCCACGTGACTGTAAACGCCAAGATCACTTCCGTTCAACGTAACCTTTGCAAACGCGCAACGCGGAGCAGGCAACCCAGCTCCGCGAAAAAATGAATAACCCATATACTGACTGAGTAGTGTTGTGTCTTGCTGGTTATTGTTAAGCGTCAATGTAGACAACTCACCAATACCAGTCGTTTTACTTTTGTAATCGAGCTTAATTTTGAACGAAGGGCGACTGGTGCTTTGTGAACCAATGAACCCTTTCTTTCGAAGTCCCACGTCCTTGAATTTTACTCCGTCAATGGTGACATCCGCTTTGACGTAATTGTAAGGCGATTCCACGGGCCCAAACTGACGCTCCGCTCCCAACTCAGTTCTTATATCCCGCGTGACGTAACGAATTGAATCCCAGTCTTCCAGATCAACATCAATCTCTACCTTCAGCACTCGATCCGTCGGGAACACCCCATCTACAGTCAATTCCTGAGCGTTCACCACACCAGATACCATCCAGAGCAAGGTCAAGCTAACCGGCATTAGTCGCATCGCATTCATAGCTATCCATCTCTCTTAAGCATGATTTAAAAAGCGGTTCCCATGATACACTACGACTGAGACGACGTGCGAAAAGCAAGCTCAGATTAATGCCGCAGATGATCGCAGAGTAGATTACAGTATCGTAATTTACTGAAGATCGGATGGCGTTTTAGCGAATTTATAACTACGAATTTAAACAGCCTCGCTCAAAACTCTTGATCGCTATTTCCGCATGATCGGATTCGAATCACGCGTTTTGATATCGACCGGCGAATTTACCTGCTCGCCTCCCCCCGCCGGAGTCAACTTACTGGCAACCGCTGTGGTCTTTCCGTTGGAATTCAAGATAATCTTTTCAGACATTCTCGCGACATATTTTAAATAGCTATCGGCTCCCTCAAAACCCTGAGCCTTTTCGTCCCACTGGACTTGTTGTAAAACGGGACGTCCAAGATCCATATCAAATACGACAATTCCTTTCGTCATCTTCTGCATAATTGTGGATTTGATTTTTTCACTTTTCACTGGCGTCAAGACTTCGGTTTTAAATCGAATGTAGGCTTTATTTTCCTTGACCTTAGCCAACTCATAATGAATCCTCGCTTTTAATTTTTTTGTGCCATTCTCATCATTGGCCGAGAGCACGATTGGGACATTCCATTCGTATCCAACGGGAACAGCTTTTTCCGGCAACGGAATAGTGACCTTGCCAACTCCGAACACATCCTGTTTGAGATTTGATTTGCGGTCGAGGATCGTACCATTGGGAGCAATTGAAAAAATGGCTAAAGGCTTTCCCACTTCATCCGCCGTTCCAGCATACTCCTGGGGAATCTCTTTATCCGTTTTACTGTCGTAGGAAACAGGGTCTGTCTCGCCAACCTGTTGCCACATTTTTACGGATTCAATCGTGTAGGCAAATGTGATATTTCCTAATTGATCAACATTGGCCACTTTCCAAAGCTTCACATTCTCACTGCGCGATGAGGACTCTTCGACCTCTCCTGCCATTTGGAATTTTGTGGTCACGACATGCTCAAAATTCCAGCGAATCTCTTCACCTTTCTTGAGCTTATATTTAATTTGATAGACTTGGTTTTTGTTAACCTTGTCGGTCGCACGCTCAATCTGTTCAGTTACAGATTGTGCTTTACTTGAACTCGACTCATCTTGAGCCGCTACCTGAGCGACAAAACAGGAGCCACAAGATAAAAAGATTCCGCAAACTACGGCCAGCGCTACGCCAATTTTGATTCGTTTACAATCCACAATTGTATCTCCGACCGAAACTGAATTTCTCGACAAGCTGGATACTAACGTTTTTTGGATTTCCAAATCAACGTTGATTAGGGTGCGATCCCTAAATACGCAGGGATTACGGCCGTGGCTGAAATTGACCGTTCCAGCCTAATTTCTCCCGAAGCGTGCTGTAATAGTCATTTCCTGAGATTTCGATCATTTGAAAGACTGATTTTGCTCGAAAAATTGTGACCCGATCTAAAGAAGTCAACTGAGACAGCGGGCGCCCATCAAGTACAACGCAGGTCGAATCATTGGGTTGACTTACGACAATCTCATAAATTCGATCCGCTGTATCAACCACGGGACGAACGGTAAGCGTATGTGGACTGATCGGGGAAATTACAAACGCCTGCAGATTTTTTCTCAGAATAGGACCGCCTGCCGAAAGATTATGTGCGGTCGAACCAACAGGAGTACTAATGATCAGACCGTCACACATGTAAGAAGTGGCATGTTTTTGGTCAACGAAAAGATCAATCTTCTGTATATCAAACGGGGGACCGCCAAGAATCGCGACCTCATTCAAGCCGATCTCATCAGCTACCATCGCGTCGCCACGAAAAACTTGACAACGAATCATCAAATGGTCAATCAATTCGTACTTCTGTTCACAAATTGACTGCAGGGCGGATTTAAGTTGATTCGGATGAATATCTGCGAGGAACCCCAACTTACCAAGGTTAACACCTAGCACTGGAATCTGCCGCTCACCCATCTGTCTGGCCGCCCGAAGAATGGAACCGTCTCCACCAAACACAATCGCGATATCAGCAGACACATGGGACAGATCTCCCTGGTAGGAAAAATCTTCGCCAACAATTTCTACGCAGGATTCAATTTCTGGCCGCAGCCTCTCAACCTCTGCAAGAATCTGCGGCCGCCGATCACCCGAGCCAAGCAAAAATACTTTTAATAATTTCTTGGCCTCGGCCATCGACGTCTTTCCAAATTCAACGTTTTCCCAGCGTGTTTGCAACTGCCGCACCAAACTCATCAAGTGCATTGGAATTGTTTACACGTTAGCTCGCAACGTGTGGCTTCAACTGAGCATTCTTAACCGCTGCACGGCAAGTCTCAGCAATCCCCTGGGTGTCGAGTTTCAGCGAAGCAAGTACCTCAGGGCGAGATTGGTGTTCAACAAACTCATCAGGAATCCCAAGGCGGCAAACGTTGCTTGCGTTGAGCCCCATCTCGTTGGCAGACTCGAGGAATGCACTGCCAAATCCTCCCATTAGATTTGCTTCCTCAACCGTTATCACAAACTTAGAATTTGCAAGAGTTTGCCGGATCATTTCAGTGTCAATCGGTTTCACGAACCGCGCGTTGACAACTCCAACATCAAGCCCTTCCGACTGTAAAATCTCTGCTGCCTCCAGTGCGTTGGCCAGCGCTACTCCACAAACGACAATCGTACCATCCGTACCAGTCCGAAGCGTCTCGGACTTGCCGAGTTCGATTGGCTGTAATTCTCGTGAGATCTCTGCCGCAGCAGTCTTGGGATAACGAATCGAACAAGCCACATCCTGTGAAAGCGAGAAATCTAGCATTGCTCCAATGTCATTTGCATCGCCGGGAGCCATCACAATCATATTTGGAAACAATCGCATGTATCCAAAATCAAATGTTCCATGGTGAGTCGGCCCATCGTCAGCAGTCAACCCACCGCGGTCCAGCAAAAATGTCACTGGCAACTTCTGTAAGCAAACTTCCTGAAAAACTTGGTCGAAGCTTCGCTGCAAAAATGTGCTATAGATATCAACGATTGGCCGAAGACCGACCTTCGCTTGCCCACCCGCGAATGCCACCGCATGCGATTCGCAGATCCCAACATCAAAAAACCTCTCAGGAAATTCCTCTCGAATCGGTTCCAATTTATTGCCTTGACACATTGCCGCGGTAATTACCGTTACGCGATCGTTGTTTCGCATTTGATCAGCGATCGCATCACGAGCATGGTTTGTATAGGCTTTTGCGCTACCTTTTGATTTAGGAACAGGCGTCCCATCCTCAATTGTTTCAAATGGGGCAGGGGTGTGAAAATAAACGGGATCCTCCGCTGCCGGCCGAAACCCATGCCCTTTGTTCGTGATCACATGAAGTAAAACCGGCCCGTCGATCTCTCTAACCATTTTGAGATACTTTTTCATGACTCCAATGTCATGCCCATCGATCGGCCCAAAGTACTTGAAACCCAGTTCTTCGAACATCATTCCGCCATGGAGACCAGCCTTTACACCCTCCTTGATTTGGAACAGCAACCGTTCCGTCGGATCCCCCAACACTGGCACCTTGTTTAGCATGCTGACGACTTCGTTCTTGACGCCGGCATAAAACTTGGTCGACCGCAAGCGATCGAGATAGCTCGCCATTCCTCCAACCCGCGGGCAGATCGACATCTCATTGTCATTCAAAATGACTAACATCTTACTTTTTAATTCAGCCGCGTTATTGATAGCTTCCATCACAATCCCCGAGGGGAAGGCTCCATCGCCAATGACAGCCACCGAATAATTCTTCTCACCAAGAACATCGGCACCACTCCTCAAACCTACCACCGTCGACACACTCGCCCCAGCATGCCCAGTCATGAACAGGTCATAATCACTCTCTGTCGGATTCGGGTAGCCCATCAATCCGCCTTTGGTCCGAATCGTATGAAATTTATCAAACCGCCCGGTGATTAGTTTTTGGGGATAAATCTGATGACCGGTATCCCAGACCAAGTGGTCGTTCAGAAAGTCGTAGGTGCTGTGCAAAGCTAAAGTCAATTCAACGACGCCCAGGTTCGAAGCGAAATGCGCCGCCCGCATACTCAGCAGGTTGCACAAGGTTTCACGTATCTCAGTGGCGACCTGATCCAACTCATCCAGATTCATTTCGTGAAGCTGCATTGGCGACTGAATTGTCGGTAGTATCTTTGCCATCGTTACTGAGTCCTATTAACCACAAAGTTTGCAAGTAGCTCTAAGGCTTTCGCCTGCTCGCCAAAAGGTTTCAATGCATCAATCGCCGCCGCGGCCATCTGATGAGCCCTCTCCTCACTAGCCGCCTCGCCAAGCACAGCTGGATAAGTTTGTTTACCTAAAGCTGCATCCTTCCCAATTCTCTTTCCCATTTTGGCCTGAGATCCTCTAAGATCCAAGAGATCATCAACGATTTGGAATGCCAATCCGAGGTTTTTACCATAATTCACCAAACTCTCCCGCAATTCAGCGTTTGCTGACGCCGTAAGCGCCCCCATTTCCAGCGAGACCGTCAAAAGTGCGCCCGTTTTACGACGGTGGATATGCTCAAGTGATTGAACGCTCGGTGCTGCAAACTGCAGGTTTAAATCATCTGCTTGCCCGCCTACTAGTCTAGTTGGCCCCGACGCCAATGCCAGTCTCTCTACACACCGGAGTGCAATTTCCGCCGGTTGAATGTCGCGAGCAAGTATGCCGAAGGCCATGGGGATCAATGAGTCCCCAGCTAGAATTGCTGTAGCTTCCCCGAATTTCACGTGACACGTTGGCCGGCCGCGGCGAAGCTCATCATCATCCATCGCCGGTAAATCATCGTGAATCAATGAATAGTTATGGATCATCTCAACTGCACAAGCGGCAGGCATCGCATTTTTTAGATCCCCGCCGCACATTTTGGCCGCGGTCAAAACGAGCAGCGGCCTAATTCGCTTGCCAGGAGCGAGCAAACAATACTCAATTGCTTCCCGAAGATGCGTCGGACAATCCGAGTCAAGCCGGCAATAGCTCTCCAACTGAGCATCTATCTGGTGCCGAAAAGACTCGATTTCCGGCGGGAACAAGGTCGTATCCGAAGCAGTCATCCACATGGTTCCAGACGGGAAATTTGAGATTGGAATGAACAAGTAAACATTGAAGTCCCGCTTAGCGCTAACCGCTATTCACTATGATTTCTAACCAATTTTAGAACAAACTCTCCTGATCGTCCACGTCCTCACAATCGCCATCGGCAACGTATTCCTCGGTATTTTCTTCAGTAATGGAAGATCGCGATCCTCGCCGCGTTCCCTCTCGCAACTGCTCAGAAGAAGTGTTGTCAAAAGAAGCGGTCACAAGGTTACCTTCCTCATCAAGGTCGACAAGCAATTCGATTCGCTGTTGCACCGCGTTTAACGCCGCGTAACAAGCCTTCAGGCTCGTGATTCCCGCTTCATATTTTTCAAGCGATTCTCCTAAGCTCAAGTTCCCGGCTTCAAGCTCGCCAACGACAGTTCTCAACTGTTCCAACGATGCCTCGAAAGGAACCTCCTTGGAAGCACTCTTTGCTGTTTTCTTTTTCGCCAAAACAATCCTTCTATTAAACTTCCCCGATCATCGTCAGTTTATCACCGATCGAACAAAAATCACAGACTCCCAATTCATTGAAAAAACAATCCGAACGCCATTCCGGTCATCACCCGTTACCCGTCCCCGGGCGACCATTCGGCCTTTCAGTATTTCCAATTTCCTTTTCAGTCAATTCAACGATGCTCTCAACCGTGCCGCCGGACAATCGAGTAAATAATCGATCTCCCGGCACCAATGTAGAAGGATCCCGAACTGGTGTCCCGTCAGAGTCCATTGTCAAACTGTAGCCTCGTGAGAGAACAGCCAGGGGACTAATCGCATCCAATCGTGCCGTCATCGAAGCAAGCTCCCGACTGGCATCCGTCAGATGTCCTCGAACCGATCGTGACATTGAGTTTTCGAGAAAATCAAGCTCCATCGCCGATTCACGCAAACGCTCAAGTGGCTGAGTCAAAACTGGCCGCGACCCCCACACAGCCAACTCGCGACGAGCCCGATCGAGACGCCCCAGTACCAGCTTTGTCATCCGATCCGAAGCAGCTTCCAACCCGCCTGTTATCTCACTGAAATGTGGAACCAATCTCTCCGCTGCCTCACTTGGAGTCAACGCTCGAACATCAGCTACTAAATCAGCGAGCGTGACATCTATCTCATGACCAACTCCCGAGATAACTGGGATCTCACTTTGATAGATTGCACGAACAACGATCTCTTCATTGAAGCTCCACAAATCCTCGACGCTTCCACCGCCACGCGTGACTGCAATGACGTCTACTGACTCACTCATTCTGTTACACAAACCAATTGCTTCAGCAATTTCCTCGGCTGCTCCTGGTCCCTGAACTTTCACTGGCACAACCGTCACGCGGATTCGGGGCCACCTTCGAGTCAACACCTGTAAAAAATCTCGCACTGCAGCACTCGTTGGACTGGTAACCACGCAAATGTGCTTTGGGATTGAAGGAAGTTCTTTTTTAACCGAAGAATCAAACAGTCCTTCTCCAGCAAGCCTTTCATGAAGTTGACGAAAAGCCAACTCTAACGCCCCAATTCCCTGGGGTCGAATACCCCGGATGATAATTTGATATGTCCCCCGCTGAGCGTAAACGTCAATGCCACCACGACACTCAACTGCCAAACCATTGGAAAGATCAAACTTTAACTTCGCAGCATCACTCCTCCAGATAATCCCATTGATCGAGGAATTGTCATCCTTCAGCGTGAGGTATATGTGCCCCGATCCAGCTTTGGTCATCCCCGAAATTTCACCGGACACCAAGACAGACCTAAATTCATCATTCAATCGCCGCTTAATCGATTGCGTGAGTTCGGAAACTGACTGGACTTTGTTTGAAGTATTTCTAGATGGCAACGACGACACCGATCTGATGGAATAAATTGACCCTTGGATTGTGCCATATTTGTTAGCCAAAACGAACCCGACTGCCCTAGCTTCAGGCGCGGAGAAGGACGCTCCGCTGATTTCGATCGCCTGCCCGGACTTGTTTCTGCAGGAAAACATCTTTAAGTCAAAACACCTCACCTCAGTGTAGCCCTCGTCTAATCAGCTTAAGTTCACTAACACGCCGCAAACCCAATTTTTCGCCAATAAGATTCGGTGATTCCGTGCCTAGACTGATTGTCAATTAGTAGATTTAACGCCATAATGGAGTGCTTCAAACAATCCAAACTTTGGGTACCCTGAGGCTCACAATGCAAGACAAAATCCGACACACCGCAATCACGTTCGATGACGTTCTAATTGAGCCGCGCTACAGCGAAGTTGTCCCCTCTGAGGTTGAAACGGCGACCCGATTGACCAAGCGAATTGGCATCAAAATCCCACTGATTAGTTCGCCCATGGATACCGTAACCGAAAGCTCTATGGCGATCGGTTTAGCCAAAATGGGAGGCCTTGGCGTTATCCACAAGAACATGGCTCCCGAAACTCAAGCCGAGGAAGTCTACAAAGTAAAACGAAGTGCGAACGGCATTATCGTCGACCCCGTAACGCTTCCACCAGAAGCCAGCGTTGGTTACGCCAAAGAAATCATGGCTCAAAACAACGTATCCGGTGTTCCAATCGTGCATGCTGACGGGACGCTAGCGGGAATCTTGACCCGACGTGATTTGAAATTCCTGGAAAGCACTGAAGTCGCCGTTTCTGAAGTAATGACCGCGGAACACTTAGTAACAGCGACGGGGAATGTAACGCTTGAGGAAGCTGAGAAAGTTTTAACGGCAAAAAAGGTGGAGAAGCTTTTACTGATTGACGAAGATAAGAAACTAAAGGGACTTATTACGATCCGTGACATCGATATGATGCGTCAATTCCCCGACGCTTGCAAAGACAAGCAGGGACGTTTACGCGTCGGTGCTGCGGTTGGTGTGCACGATCTTGATCGTGCTCAGCGACTCATCGACAAGGATGTTGATGTTTTGATCGTTGATAGTGCCCACGGTCACTCGAAAAATGTAATTGACACGGTTCGAGCGATCAAAGAGCGATGGGATATCGACGTCATTGCTGGAAATGTTGCCACGGCCGAAGGTTGTGAAGCATTAATCAAAGCTGGTGCCGATGCTGTCAAAGTTGGAATTGGGCCTGGGTCGATTTGTACGACTCGCGTTGTCAGTGGAATTGGAGTTCCGCAGATTACTGCGATCTACGAAGCGGCAAAGGTAGGCGACAAACACAACATACCGATCATTGCCGACGGAGGAGTTCGTTACTCCGGCGACATCACGAAAGCAATTGCTGCTGGTGCAAGCGTTGTAATGATCGGAGGACTGTTTGCCGGGTTGGCCGAAAGCCCGGGCCGAACGATTCTTTACCAAGGACGCTCCTTCAAGGCGTACCGGGGTATGGGGTCAATAGGTGCGATGGTCAAAGGGTCAAGTGAACGCTACCGACAAACTGAAAGCGGACCAGGTAAATTGGTTCCCGAAGGGGTTGAAGGGCGCGTACCGTTTAAGGGGGCTTTAAGCGATTTCGTATACCAATTGGTAGGCGGATTGCGTGCCGGTATGGGGTACTGTGGCACGCAAACCATCGACCAACTACGTACCGATGCAAGATTTATTCAGGTATCTGCTGCGAGTGTTAGAGAAAGCCACCCTCATGATATTGCAATTACTCAAGAAGCTCCGAACTACTCTTCGGAAGCACCCGCAGGGGAATCTCACTGACGATATCCACACCCAACGATTTAGCGGGGCAACTTTCTGCCATTTCTTTTCCGCTGATCTCCGATTTAGAAAATCAGAAACTCCATCTCTCCATCGAACTGCGACGCTCGGCGCATTCACCATCGTCGCCTGCCTCCTTCCTTCCCAAGGAATAATGGCTCAACAGTTTCAAACGCCCGTGCTACCAGGGGAAACGGCACGAAGTTCCATCGAGCACACGACGGCGACTCCAAATAATCTCGGAAATGCCGCTTATTCGAAGGCCCCTCGCTCCCTTGCTGCACCAGCAACGCTCCTGCAATCTGGAACCGCCAATTCAATTCCTGCTACTGATTATTCAGCTTCGAAAAACAGCTCC
>CALKNI010000067.1 GCA_938091115.1 uncultured Pirellulaceae bacterium
AATACACGCGGGGCTGCTTCACAAATTACTATTGTGGACAACCGAAGTCTGTCGGCCGCCGTTGGGCCGTGGAAACAAGTGTTCAATGTACTTCGCGCGGCGTTTATGAACGACTTTACGAATGAGAGAAAGTGCGTCGAATCATCAGCCCAAACCGGCAAGAATTGCTACCGGAACATGCAATGCTAACAGTTAAACGAGAACTCAAAAAACAATTGAAGTGTCGGTCGAATAACGAATGCACATTGTCTCACTTTAAGTTCGTCTATCCTGCTTTTTTGCAAGAAGCAATTTCATTGGCGTACTCCCTGAAGGCCTCTGAAACGACTAGGAAGTTTTCGTCAATCAACTGATTAACTTGACAGAATCGTCTGGAATCGCCAGTTTTTAGTACAAGCCCATCCTGCTCGTTTAGGGCCTTTAGATATTGTTGATACTCCAGTGAATTCTTGAAATAAGACTTCTCTTCAACGATCTGTCTGCATTGGCTCTCGAAGTTACGATGGAATTTATAATGCTTCAAGAGACATGTTACGTCTGCAATTCGGCCTCCTCGAATTCTATGACTCGAGCTCTCCGAAGGCTGCACGGTTCCATCAGAGAAAAGCAAAGGATATTTCGTCAGATTCGGACGATTATCCATTTTAAATCCTGAGGCACGGATTCCTCCGCTGATCGTAAAAAGCAACTTGTTTGCTTCTTTTCCCTGACGTCTTTTTTTAAGCTTAGTCCGTCGCAGACTTTCTAGTTCATACCAACAGCTTTGTTGCACAAGTTCCCGACCGTTGCTTGGCCAGGAGGTCGTCGGACCGGCAGGGAATAGATCTAACATCTGACCCATAACGGCACTGTAATTGTGGTAGTTCAGATACTTTAGAAAACTCGACATGCCAATGTAGTCCTCATAGGGATGGCAAAACCGCTCGTCAATACCCGCCAATATTCCCCAGCAATTCTTAGCACACTGACGCAACAGAAATCGCCTAAATTCATATTTAAAATGTTTGTAGGGAAGGAGACATTGCAGCAGGGTGACCTCGTCGTATCTTCTAGCTAATTCCAGAGATTCGTCAGTAGAGCCATTGTCTAAAAGAAAGATTTGCTTTGCACCTAACTCGAGGTGGTGCTCCACAAACTGCTCGATGTGTAATTCCGCATTCCGCATGAAAGAGATTGCCACGAATTCATCGCGTTTGCAAACAACGTTAATCGGCCCCTTTAGGTGCTTTACTTCGTTTCGGACCAGATGTTTTCGAATCGGCGCCTTGATGAAGCGATTAATATGTTTCTTAATGCCCAATGGACTGACCTAAGTCTACAGGTTCTGAAAACAGCTTCCGGGAAACTAGCAAGATGTAAAACGAAGGGCAATATAAATCCCTGTGAGGGGGTGGAGCTAAGGACTATCTAGGGGTAAGTCATACGCATTCCTATCACCCTTAACGCGTCCAGATAAAAAACTTGTGTCAACAACCGCTAGCTCGGTTGCTGATTGCCGATCAAATCCCCATAGAACACTTGAAAGAAAGCAAGCCCCACTCCAAGCACTCAGCAGATCCACACGGCATCTCTACTTCACGATTTGTTCATTTTCAATGTAGAGCGTAGGTGATTTCGGCATGGGAGAAAACCAAGGCGTTTTGACTCCAGCAGATTTCAGCCCGCGACCGACCCACGAGTTACATGTATTCAATAGATGGTATCGATCAGCTGACAAGTAGAATGCGTCATTGGTGGAGTACGCCTCTCCTGGTATTTGGAAATATTCTCCGTCATTGTTCAGTCGAAATGATTTCCCAATGTATTCAACTAGCCGTTTGTACTGTTCTTGGGAAATGGTTACGGCAACAGCATCTCGATAACTGTCTGGGTGAACACAAGCAACATGGATGCAGCTACTCGATGGAAGCAGCAATGCGTTGGCTGCAGTCGAGAGTTTGAGGTCGTCCCAAGACTCGGTTTCAAGAAAGAACTTTCTATCACCCCAACCAAAGGCAATATGTGAGTTATTGATGTCCTTAAAAAATCCCGAAAAGCGAAACTCTTCAGACCAATCAATGACTGAAGTCGTTTTTGGAACAACAATATCTGCGTGAACCGCATTCGAAACAATGTAAATTTGGATTCCGGTGTTGGCGGCACGAAAGTCATTGTTAACTGGAATCAGACCTAACAGCAAAATGCAGAAATAACCAAAGATACCTAGCAGTGACCACCTTAAAACTCGTTTGATTAAACGAGTTAGTCTCTGACGAACTGAAGTGCGGGCTTCCATCCTGATTCCTACGGTTGCGGAGCCAATGCCGTTTGGTTCAATAAGCGGGACAACGTCCATGATCACCGAACCGGAACGATAGATCTTCAATTAAAAACGAACACCCGTAAGTCCCTCTACGCGTGCAACTCTTTGATATATCGCGAATAGTTGAAGGTCGTTTTCGTCCACAGCTAATCCTATGTCCAGTTAGATACGCGCGGCATCCAGCAGAATACCATGGTAGATTCTTTAAGTTGTTGAGAAAATGCAGGAGTAACAAAATTCTAATTCTTAATCACCACTTGTATTGGTCTAAAATCGAAAACGAAAGCCTGTAAAGACACTGCCAAACGAAGTTCCACCAATATCAGTGTGACGGTAGCCAGTGGTCCACTCAGCATTGCCAAACTGTCGGCCGATTGAAAGCTCACCGCGAAACAAGTCGGAATCACCCAAATTGCCAAAGTCGGTCTCGCCTGTCAAAACCCACTCTGGAGAAAGCTGCCAGTCAAAACCGGACGTTAGGTTGGCTCCGGCCTCGCCACCGTGCTGGTCACCTAACCAGTTGATCCCTACTCCCATACGAGCTCGAAAGTCACCGGAGTTGAACACTTCGTAGACCAAATTAACATCCCCCATCCACAGGTGATCGCGAAAAGTCCCTCCGTTTTCTCGCAACATTATCACACTGGTATCTAGACCTAAACTACCAGGCGCCTGCAGCAGCAATCCAAAATAGCCTTGGGCTATCTCATCGAAGTCAGAGCCATAAGTGCCGCTCAATCGCTTTGACCAAGCCTTAAAATAGCTTTCCCAAGGGCGTACCATGGGCCTTTGACTTAGCATTATGGAATCAGAGGCATCCTGATCGAAGTATGCTTCGTCGTCTGGTTCCGTCCATACCAAAGGCGTTGGCTCGACAACGTGTATATGTTCGTGAACGATGCGTCGGGGACAATGATTGTTAAACGATCGATAAGTTGTAAAGACAGGGTCCAAAGATGTTCCGCAACCGTAACGATTTCCGCGGTTTTGATGCCCGGCATGGTGCTTATGCTCTTCGTCATTCGATTCGTGTTCTCGATGACTGTGTTGTTTTTCCGTGGGCTGAGTTTCGGGGCGACGAACTGCCTCGCGTACACGACTGAGCTTGCCTTGGCCGAACAGGTCACTCGTCGTAAAGACTCCGAGAATCAAAACAAATGCAAACACGATAGTCGCTTGTTGGATATTCGATCGACCGAAAGAACTCAATTCATACATTTTGATGGCCTTCCTTGGCTTTCATACGGTTTCAACACTTCGCGATGCTTACCGCGATGGTTGGCATCTCAGTAAAGAGAAGAGCAACCGTAGTGCCAAATTCGCTGATCCCTCTGGAATCAAATCATCCTTCGTCGCGGCTGCATTTTTTTCCGACAAAAACCGGGATTGCGAGACCAACAAGTTTAATGCCAGCATTGACCTGCCTTCGAACGGTTAATTCTCATCTGTCACCAAATTGATTTCATCTAATCAATTTAGTGACACTAACTGGAACACCGCGTCGCCGCCGCTTGGCCTAGGTGAATCGCAGGGTAGGATTGCCGCTGGCAATTGAACAGTAATGAAGCTAACGGCAGTGGATAGAAATTCATGGCCGTTAATCATGCGCTGAATTGGGAAGGGGAAGCGTTTGCTTGGCTGTCACTTCAAGCAAAAACCCTCGGAGCCAACAATCGCACCCGCTCGTGTAAATTGAAATGCCAGCGATATCGAGTCGCGCGTCGACGAGTAATCAAAGCGTGTTTCAACTTTATTTTTACGGCATTTCGGCCAAGTGCGGCTGAGAAGATTCGAACTTCCACGGGATTATCTCCCACTAGGCCCTCAAAATATCCCCACAATCAACTTTCGACTCGTTTTTTTGCGTGCGAACTTCAGTCTACCACCGTTTCAAACGATTGCAATTCCACGCACTAATATGCAGTAAAACGCGGTATGAACTGTTTCACCGGTGCGTAAATCCGGTATAAATCCGGTACGCAAATTTACCGCCGGCCTACCCACCCAACACTTTCGCCAATCGCCGACCCGCGCGACTCGCTTGATGTTCAGCAACCGCACCCGCCCGTTTCAGATACAACTCTGCGACGGCCACGTCGAGGCGATTCAGGCCGACCGTTTTGCAAAGGGAAAGGCCGAGTGGTTTAATTGGGTGGGAAAGTAACAGTTATGAGACATGTCATAATTATGCTGGTGGGGAGAAACGTCGAAGGCGAATTTTATGAAAAAAACTGCCAGAACTTCATTCAATTCAAGTCAACGCGCGGTCATCCTCTCAGCGAAGAAGAACATGCAACCAACAAGCTGCGCAGCCGTATCCGTGTTCGCTGTGAACACGTCTTCGGACGCATGAGCCAAATGGCCATGGACCAGCTGCGAACGATCGGGCTCGTCCGAGCCAAGCAACATAACGCGCTGTGCAATCTAGTTTACAATATGGACCGCTATGCATTCCTGCGCCGATAGGTCTCAAAGTGAGCGAAAACGCCTGGGAAAAACGGATAAACGAACCAATAAAATCTAAAAATCAGTCACTCCAACTATTCGAAAACCGGATCAAACCGAACCAGCATCAATTAATTATGAAAAATACAAAACAACCTAACCCGCGCCGTCAAAACGGTCTTTTCAGATGTGCCCAAAAGACAATCTTGGTAAAACTGTTCGCTGCACTTGCAATTCTGATGGTATCATCTGTCAGCGCGGCATTACCTGAAAAGCCGAACATTCTGATGATTCTGGTCGACGATCTCGGCTGGTCGGATTTGGGTTGTCAGGGCAGTACGTTTTATAAAACCCCGAATATTGACAAGCTGGTAGCGGAAGGAATGCGCTTTACGGCAGCATATGCCTCTCCGTCCTGTTCTCCGACTCGGGCAAGTATCATGACCGGAAAAAGTCCTGCCCGTTTGCACCTGACGAAGCCCTTAGGAGAAGGTGGCCCTGGACCTAAAACTCCAAAAGAAAGGGGGAAAGATTGGCCTTGGTATAAGTATATCCAACCGCTTCAGATTCCCGCATTGAGTTTGGACGAGGTAACTATAGCAGAATCTTTGCGTATTGCCGGGTATGAAACGGCGATTTTCGGGAAATGGCATTTGGGAGGGAAGGGCTTCGAACCGGAAAAACAGGGCTTTGATATCAACGTTGGCGCCGGACATTATGCACATCCCAAAACTTATTTTTCACCTTATTATATGGAAGATGTTATGTCGGACGGGCCGACAGGAGAATATATGACGGATCGTTTGACTGCCGAAGCTGTCAAATACATTCAGTTGCCGCATCAGAAGCCATTTTTCATTTATATGGCGCATTATGCCGTACATACACCGATTCAGGCAAAAGAAGACCTGATTTCATTATATGAGGATATTCGGGACCCATTAAATCCTCAGAATAATGCTGAATATGCCGCAATGATTCACTCGCTTGATGAAAGCGTAGGTAAATTAATGGAGTCACTCGACTCGTCAGGGTTAAGACAAAATACACTGGTTGTCTTTGTTTCCGATAATGGCGGTGTTATTACCACTTTTGGAGGTAATGAAAAGGTGACATCCAATCTTCCGCTTCGTTCCGGAAAGGGAACCCTGTGGGAAGGCGGCATTCGGGTTCCGATGATTGTGCGCTGGCCGGGAGTTGTTGAGCCCGGATCCGTTTGTCGGGTGCCTGTCACCTGTGAAGACTTCTATCCGACATTCTGTGAGATGGCCGGCATGCCGGTCGCGACCGGCAATGCGACAGATCTGGATGGAGAAAGTCTGTTGCCTCTTCTAGAGAACCCGAAGGGAAATCTGAGTCGTGATTCACTGTGCTGGCTGTTTCCACATTATAACAATTTTACAGATGCGGCAGCTGCGATTCGTGAAGGGGAGATGAAGTTGGTTAAACAGTATGGGCGGTCCGTAGAACTTTTTAATCTGAATGATGATATTGGAGAACGAGAAGACCTTTCGAGTGTATATCCGAAGTTGGCTCAGGAATTAGATCGGAAACTTGAAAATTGGTTGGTTCAGGTCGGGGCATGGGAGATGGCAGAGAATCCAAACTATGATTCTTCAGTATTGCCTCATGGGCTTTATCCAGGTTTTGATCCAGACTGGCAGGGTGTTCAGTTAGTTCATGAATGGAATTTTGGTGACAGCTCGCCAAGCAAATGGACACTTTTGAAGAAGGGAGGTCTTTTTGTAAAAGACGGGAAGTTAAATGTTGTTACTGCTGGATACGCTGCGAGCATAGAAAACTCGGCGCACCTGAAAGATCCGGGAACGTATATTATTCAGGTTAGAGTGCGTGAACACGGAATAAAAAAAGGTGCTTGTATCTTGTTTTGGAAGCCTGATTCAGAATCGTATGACCGGCACAGACGAATACAATTTGCGTTTCCTCATGACGACAAGGAGCATGAAGTTGCAGCATTGTTCCGAGTCAAAAATCCGGTAGACAGTTTACGTATTGATCCAATAACCGGCGGGCCGGGGCAGATCGAATTTGACTGGATAAAAATATATAAAACCGACCTGCCTTAATGGAAGGCGAGGTTTTTCTGAATCAGAGATATAATTGGTTACGTATTATGGGTTTAGAGAAGATGTAAATAGTAAAAGGAGGGTAAGCTTATGTTTGTGTTGCAAGGGTTTTGGGTGTGCCTAATAACTGATAGGGATTTTGATCCTCAACGCCCCAATATATTGGCCGTGATTTTGGCGGTTGTCAAGCATTTGGCCGCAATTTTCGCCGACTGATTTGTCCCGAGACGCTCGTGCGGATCCATTTGTTGTAGCGGGGTTCAAATGACCTCCGATCTTGCACAGGTTCGGATAATCTTGCACGGGTACGAAGATCTGAGGGCTTTAAGGATGCCGGTGGCGCGCACCGATATCGCGTCCGGCTTGATGGCCTCCAAAAGATGTCGCCAAACCGGTTACAGGAACTCGGGGTCGAGGACCAACTGGAACTCGCGAGAGTCCTCCGCCTGCGTCTCGCCCGACTGAGCTTCGAGAAGCTCACCATCAGGAACCAACACGAATTCGCGCGGCGTTGTCGGCAGCGGTTGTTGGGCCGTCGGAGGTGCTCGCGGCGAGGCATGGGTGCGGAGGAAACCTAGCCACAGACCACAGTGGCGGAGGATTCGCTCAATGACATCCGTTTGTCGACGCTCAATGAAACTAATGATCTTCATCGCACCGCCACAGTCGGGACATTCCAGCGGATCGACTTCGTAGATTCGCTTGATCAACCTCGCCCACGTGGAAACCGAACCCACGCGAGTGGTGCGGTTGGAGGACTCCTGAAGTTCGATAGCAGTCCGATCGACGGGTATTTTTTTCGGGTCGGATGCTGCCTTGGCCCGCATGCCTCGTTGGCGATGCGAGTACCAGCCGTAATAACGAACGAGGTGCTCGCCTTTGTTCGGGATGTGCTGCGTGACTTCGGCCAGAAAATCAAGTGCGCTGAAAACTTGGAAGTTGCGCCGCGGTCCATTTTTCAAATCACCGCTGGCCGGCCCCGGGAATCGGCGGCAGCGATCCTGCTGGGCGCGATAGACAACTGAACCGTCGTCAGTCAGGCGTACCACACGGGCCAGACTGAAGGGGCATCGGAGGATGTACTGCGCCAGCCGCTCCAGTCCCGCCGAATCGCCGGGAGAGAGGTAGACGCTGTTGTCGACGCTGAATCCGGAGTGCGGCCAGGCTCGCATCTGATCAACAGTTTCCTGTTCAATCTTGTTCTCGGCCAAAAACAACGCAAAGACATTGTTTTGCCAGGCTGCCAACAGGCGTTTTGTCTCGATGCGGGGAAGGCAGATAAACGTGCCGCCGGGTGTAAATCCACCGTCGGTGACGATCGCGTGGATATGTGGATGGAAGTGGACCAACTCTCCGAAAGTCTGGATCCCGGCCACCATGCCAGGGATTAGCTCGCCACGTTTCAGTTTCTGCCGATAGACCTCCACGGTGATGCACGCAATTAGCAAGGCAACAAGCTTTTTTAGTTCTCGCAACTCATTAACATTCGAAGCGTACGTTGGAGCGATTCCAATTGGATTTGGAATCGCTACGATGGGTGAAACGCCGGAGAAGGGACCGGGTAGACTAATAGGTTTAGTGTTAATTCTAGTACCGGCAACCCCCGACGATTGGCCAGTTTGGGGGATGGGGGTAAGCGGATTTGG
>CALKNI010000068.1 GCA_938091115.1 uncultured Pirellulaceae bacterium
AACTTTCGATTTATCCCGACTTAGGTTCATTGTATCCCCGTTCTGGTGCGTAGAACAAAGTGGAAACGAATGAACGTATCTTAAGGTTTTTGGGCGGTAATCAAATCACTCGGAAAGATTAGCACGGTTTGCCCGTAGAGCCTGTCGATGATTAGCAGTAGAATAAAGATTTGAAGGCGGTTTTTTTCGAGCGGTCCGACATAATGAGAGTATACGGTAGATGAACGGAAAAGTTGGATTTGCTATCACTTTGGTGGTTCTAATTGTCATCGGCGGTTATTTCTTCGCTGATTGGAACCGAAGTGTTCCTGATGAAGTTACAGCCACCTACCTCGGACGGGATTCTTGTGTCCAGTGCCACCAAACTGAGGCCGCACTATTTCATGGCTCACATCATGATCTTGCGATGGACTTGGCAACGGAAGAATTTGTGCTCGGTGACTTTAGCGGTCAAACGTTGGAGCATCATGGCATCAAGTCAAAAATGTTCCGCAACGGCGATCGGTTTATGATTAATACCGAAGGCCCAGATGGGCAGATGCAGGATTTCGAAGTCAAATATGTCTTTGGGGTCGAACCTCTTCAACAGTATATGGTTGAGTTAGAGCGTCCTGCGGATGCGGAAGCTGATGAGATTGGTCGAGTTCAAGTATTGCGTGTCTCGTGGGACACCGAAAAAGAGAAATGGTTTTACCTCGATCCACCTGATGTTAATTCCAAGTTGGATCCCGATGACCCGTTGCACTGGACCGGGATCACCCAAAATTGGAATGCGAGTTGCGCGAGTTGCCACAGTACCGATCTGCAAAAGAATTTTAACGCAATGGCCGGGCAGTATCACACTACTTTTTCGGAAATCGATGTGAGCTGTGAGGCCTGCCACGGTCCGGGTAGCTACCACGTAGAATTGGCAAACAGAAACAGTCTATTTTGGGATCGTAAGCATGGCTTTGGGTTGGCCAAACTAAAAACTGAAAGTAATTTGCCACAGATTGAATCCTGTGCTCCTTGCCATTCGCGGAGAACGGTTGTGAAAGAGGGGTTCACACCGGGGTGTAACTTTGATGATTATTTCGCAACTCAGTTGATTGCCGATCCGGTGTATCACGCCGATGGGCAAATTCGAGATGAGGATTACGTCTATGGTTCATTCATCCAGTCCAAAATGTACCACAACGGTATTCGCTGTACGGACTGTCACGACCCACATTCGACCAAGGTGAAATTCGACGACAACCAACTGTGTACTTCATGTCATCAGCACCCAGCGGGTAAATACGACAGCCCAAGCCACCATCACCATGAACCGGGGACGCCCGGTGCGAGTTGTGTTGAGTGTCACATGCCGTCGACGACTTACATGATGGTCGATTCCCGTCGGGATCATAGTTTCCGGGTTCCACGACCGGACCTGAGTGTCAGTGTCGGAACTCCAAATGCCTGTACTGCTTGCCATATCGATTCCTCGAAGGTTGCAGACCGGGATTCCAAAATTGAGCTTCGGCAGTATTTGGATTGGATCATCGCTGCAGAGCAAGGAGATGCGGTGGTTGCGGCAGAGTTAGAACGCGTCAATCAGGCGATGCTCGAAGCAACAGAAAAATGGTATCCGGTGGAGCAGTCACCTGAGAAAACCAAATACTATTCACAGCTGGCCAACGCATTGCTGATTACTGAGGATCGAGTTCCGACCTTGATGGAACTAGCCAAGGATCCACGGGTTCCGGCAATGTTCCGTGCCAGTGCTATGGCTGAATTGATGATGGATGGCAGTTCGGAATCTTTGCAAACCGCACTAGATTCCCTAGATGATTCGAACCCTAAAGTTATCTCGGCGGCTTTGATGCGAATTGATGCTGAGGTCAATCGGATCAACGAAAGACTTCAATACATGGGCGTGACCGATACGGATGGAATTCTGCGTCCACTGGGAGAGGCGGTTGCAGAGTTGTTATTGCATCCTTCACCAAGGGTGCGAATAGAGGCTGCCCGTGTTTTTGTCTCGTTTGATCCTCAGTCTCGAAAATTATTTGCTGATCCCGATCAGGAGTACGGATTTGATAAAGCGCTCGAGGAGCTGAAGACATCGTTGTATATCGAAAATGATCGAGCTGCGTATCATATGATGTTAGGTGGATTGAATGAAATGTTGGGCGATGTTGATCGAGCGAAAGATGATTATCGAACAGCGATTTCGGTCGAACCAAATCTAGCAGGCCCTCGTTCGAACTTGGCTGCTCGACTGGATAACGATGTTTCGAGGTTGCGAAGTCAGTTGCAGCAATCGCAACAAAGCGGTGGAATGATGGCGGGACAATTGAAGCAGTTGATGGCTCAAATGCAGCAGATTGGATTGGAGGCTGCCAAGCTGCGGTTTGAAGAGCATGCTTTGCTGGCTAAGGATATTCAGCGCAGTGAAGGACTACCCGATACGCATGGCTTGCATTTCCGGTATGCGATGTCTTGTTACCTCCAGCAGAAATTTCCAGAAGCGGAGAAACATCTTTTAGAGGCTCACCGACAGCAACCTGAGATGGCGCGGTATTTGATGGGGCTGGCCACGTATTATGTGCAGTTTGGAAACCCCAAAGAAGCATTGGTTTATATCCAACTGTTATTGGAAATTGATTCAAACAATCAGGGGTATCGAGCATTGTTTGCAAAAGCCAAAGCAATGCTGGACGCAGAGCAAGAATCTAAAAAGAATATTGAGACGAGTGATCAGAATAAGATCGATCCAATTAATAATTCAGATGATGTTGAGAATTGAATAAATGTCTCGATTCAAAGTAGCCGGCGTTCAAATGGATATTGAATTTGCTGCGGTTAATCGTAATTTAGAGAAGATGGAAGAAAAGCTTTCAGAAACCGTTGCCGAAGGTGCTGCGCTGACAGTATTTCCAGAATGCACAACGACAGGTTATTGTTTTGATTCCATTGAAGAAGCAAAGCAGATTGGTGAATCGCTTGATGGCCCGAGTGTGACGTCTGTTCGGAGTTGGTGTGCGTCTAAAAATACGATGGTAATTTTTGGATTTTTAGAACTTGAAAATGATTGTTTGTACAATTCCCTTGCGTTGATAGGTCCGGCCGGCCTGATTGGAAGCTATCGGAAGATTCACCTTCCATTTTTAGGTGTCGATCGATTCACGACTCCCGGTGGTTGCCCTCCCGAAGTATTCGAAACCCCCGATGTTCGCGTCGGTATGAACATTTGTTACGACAGCTCCTTCCCAGAGTCTGCCAGGATTTTAGCAATTGAAGGAGCAGATTTAATTGCTTTACCGACCAACTGGCCGCCGACCTCTGGATTGACGGCTGATTTGATTCCCAATGCCCGGGCGTTGGAGAATCATGTTTATTTTATGTCGGTCAATCGGATTGGGGTTGAGCGCGGGTTTGAGTTCATTGGGAAAAGCAAGATCTGTGATCCGCGTGGCGCGAATTTGGCATTTGAAAATCATGCCGAAGAGGCGATTCTGTATGCTGAGATCGACTCAGATTTCGCCAGGAAAAAGCATCTAGTCAACATTCCGGGGGCACATGAGGTGCACCGTATGAACGACCGCCGACCCGATTTATATCGATCACTTGCAGATCCCCTTAAGGACGTCTCATACTAACAGGCGGGGGTATGCCGACGCTGATTCTAAATCGGTTGTTTTTTTGCTGCTTAGGTTTTTTCGCAACTTTTTTGCTGACTTATTATTGGACTCGACGATGTTTTTTGCTCGTTTAAAACTGTTTTTAAGCTCACTGGTTGTCTTGTTGGGCGTAGCAGGCGTACCGGCACAGGAATCTCGAGAAGATCGCCTTCGTCAATTTCAGTTTCAGGCGACGGTTCTCGAAAAATCAGACTGGATTCACTGGGGAGATCAGAAAGGAACCTACTCGAACTGGACGAGTCATTCGAATCGATTGATCCCGGTGTACAGTTACGGGCTGAGTTTGAAGTCGGTTCAGGGGGCGAATAGTTGTTACCGAGATGAGGCTAGGCTTAAGGAGATTTATCTAGCTGATCCAATCGACACATTGAATCCATGTGCGGAATACTTTGACCAAACTGATATCTATCGACTTCAGAAAAACGCGTGGAAATCGGGTAAACGCAACATTATTTTGATGGTGTTCGATGGGATGGATTGGAATACGACTCAGGCGGCATCGATCTATAAAAATGGAAAAGTCCTTTACACGGAGGGACGCGGTACGGGGCTTGCCTTTTTGGACTACAAAAAAGGTAATTCTGAATTTGGATTTTGCGTGACCAGCCCACATAACGGCGGGACCGAAAGAGACGTGGACACCCAGTTGGTAACTCTGGTTCCCGACGTTAAAAGGGGCGGGTACAGTGCGGTATTGGGTGGCGCGACGCCTTGGAGTAAATCAGTTGATTCGAAATATTTGCTGGGCAAGCGAAAGGATTTACCTCATCCCTACACAGATTCAGCCTCTTCGGCGGTTTCGCTTACCGCCGGAGTGAAAACTTACAATGGTTCCATTAACTTTTCAGTAGACGGTCAAAAGCTGGAGACTCTGGCTCATGAAATGCAACGCGCGGGCTCCAGGATTGGAGTGGTTACGAGTGTTCCTATTTGTCATGCGACACCGGCCTGTGTCTATTCTCATAATGTTGCACGAAGTGACTATCAAGATATCTCTCGAGACTTGCTGGGGATTCCATCGGTCACACACCGAGAGGACCCACTTCCCGGAGTAGACGTTTTGATCGGTTGTGGATGGGGTGAGTTTCGGGATGATGAACGCACGGATCAGGGGGAAAACTACGTCCCTGGAAATAGATATATCGCCAGCGATGACTTAAACCGCATTAATGTAGCGAATGGTGGGAATTACGTTGTTGCACAACGAACGAAAGGTGAATCTGGTTTGGAGGTTTTGCGGAGGGGAGTTGAGAGTGCGATTTCTGGAGGCAACCGTTTCTTTGGATTCTTTGGTGCAACACGTGGTCACCTTCCCTTTCAGACGGCTGATGGAAACTATGATCCGACAATGGGAGAGGCGAAAGTTGATGTTTATCAGCCTAGGGATATTTTAGAAAACCCGACGCTCTCTGATATGACCACCGCAGCGTTGGACGTGCTTTCAGGGAACGAAAAAGGATTTTTTCTGATGGTAGAGGCCGGAGATGTTGACTGGGCAAATCACAATAACAATCTTGATGATTCCATTGGAGCGGTGCTGAGCGGAGATGCAGCATTCGAAGCAATCACCAAATGGGTTGATGAAAATAGCAGTTGGGATGATACGGCACTGATCGTGACCGCAGATCATGGCCATCTTATGTACCTCGATGATCCACTTGTTCTGACTGGTGAGAGGCTTCCCCTCAGTGCCAGCGAATTTGTGAAAAAGATCGAATCTAACAGGACGAATGCGAGTGAAAAAAGCCGTTTAAAAGAAGAGGGAAGTAAGCCCAACCAGTAAATTGATCGACCGTGTGTTCCTGCCAGAGGAATGGATTTTTTAATAAAACAAAGACGGGATCTTCGGTGTCAAATACGATTTGACGTGCAAAATGATCAGGGGCAAGGCAATCATGTTGCGGAAACTCCGAAGACCCCGCTTTCGATTAAAGTCGAGGTAGAAGCACCTAGATTTAACGTCTAATCAGTTCGCAATTTGCGTGCCAATGTTTAAAAAAAGAATCCTCGGCGGGGAATCAATTTTTGAGCGATCTTACCGATTCAGTGTTTCGAATTAAGACGATGCTTAAAGAAGTCGTGTAGCAAAATTGAGCAGTCGATATTGGTCTAATCAGATCGGTTTGGTTTGAATTGAAATGGCTCGGCAAATTTAGATTAAGGTTAGATTTGGCCGAGTGGCGGTTATCTGCTGGTGAAGGATTGGATAAATTAGAGAAATGGACGAGGTAGTAAACAATTCGGTAAAAACGGTAGTCGTTTCGGTAAACCCCAACTCCGGCTCTTCTGATCGTACTCAAGTCGTTGAGGAGTTGTGCAATGAACTTGAGACACTTGGTTTTTTGGTAATCGTACTTCGAGACATTGACGAGGTTAAGCAAAAGGTTCTGGAGCTCAACGGCGAATCGGCCTGCTCTCAATTAGCGACAGTTGTTGCAGCTGGGGGTGATGGAACCGTTGCCTTATTGGCCAATCGTCTTCCCCCTCAAACTCCTCTAGCCATTCTGCCGCTGGGAACTGAGAATTTGCTGGCGAAATACATTGGTCTTTCTGCCGATCCGAAATCTATTGCGCGGATGGTGGCTGATGGCCGAACGACATTTATTGACGCCGGCAAGGCCAATGGACAAATGTTTTTTGTCATGGCAAGTTGCGGATTTGATGCAGACGTCGTGCATCGTCTTCATTCTCAACGAAAGGGGCATATTCATCATTGGTCTTACGCAAGGCCAATCGTGGAAGCGATTGCTTCATATCGGTACCCTCGTATCCGAATTTATGTGGATGACCGAGACTGTCCAGTGGTTGGAAAGTGGGCTTTTGTTTTTAATGTGCCGCGTTACGCCATGAATTTACCGATTGTTCCCGGAGCAGATCCAAGTGATGGACGTTTAGATTTATGTACATTTAAAGGGGGGCGATTTTTTCGCGGTTTGTTTTACCTAATAACTATCCTGCTTAACCGACACCGTCAGTGGAACTATTCCCGTGTTGAGCGGTTTAAGAAAATTCGAATCGAGTCGGATGAGTCAGTTCCGTTTCAATTAGATGGTGATCCAGGGGGAACCTTGCCGCTAGAAATCGAGATTGTCCCAAGGTTTTTGCAAGTTTTTGTGCCGGAATCCTATGCGGCTAAATTGCCCTGCCCATAGATCTGATATCTTGGCAAAATGTAAGAAGCACCCCGTAAGGATCGCGCGATCTTGGTGAACAGGACCAGTCGTCAACCTCGTTTGACTTGTGTCTCTGAGCGGCGAAATCTGGAGTGCGATCGAAAAAGTAAATTCAAAGTTCTCGTTGTTTTTGATAACCCTACCAATCCTCAAATTCGTTAGGCGACCAAAGTGCTCAATCCCTCCGCTCAGATAGGCGATATCCAATGTGGTTGCGGTCATCCTTTACTGGTGATTGCGGGGCCCTGCGTGATTGAATCGCGAGATTTAGTGTTCGAAATTGCTGAAAAATTAAAAACAGTGACGGATTCTTTAAATTTACCGCTGATTTTCAAAGCTTCCTTCGATAAGGCGAACCGAACGAGTTTGAATTCGTATCGTGGAGTAGGCCTTGAGAAAGGCATGGAGATTTTGGCCGAGGTTCGGTCAGAGTTGGGTTTAATCGTTACGACCGATATTCACTTACCGGAACAGGCGTCACCAGTTGGCGAGGTTTGCGATTTGATTCAAATTCCTGCCTTCCTCGCCCGCCAGACCGATTTGTTGGTTGCTGCGTCTGGTACCGGACGTGCCGTTAATGTCAAAAAGGGGCAATTTATGGCGCCATGGGATATGGAGCATGTAGTCGGTAAACTGGAGGTTTCGGGTTGCCAAAACGTATTATTAACTGAACGCGGTACGTTTTTTGGGTATGGTAGTTTAGTAAACGACATGAGGGCAATTCCTAACATGGCAAGCCTCGGTGTGCCGGTTGTCTTTGACGCAACACATAGTGTTCAACGTCCCAGTGCGGCCGGCGGTAAAACAGGAGGAGATCGGACAATGGTAGAACCACTTGCGAGTGCAGCGGTGGCCATGGGGTGCGATGCCGTATTTTTGGAAACACACCCTGAACCGGATTTGTCGCCAAGTGATGGTCCTAACATGTTGCCAATCGAAAGAATGTTACCTTTATTGACCCGCTTGAAGCAGATACATGAATTAGTAAATCTTTCGTAAAGCTTGATAAATTGTGCGATGAACCGTTGAGAAATTGAAACGTGGCATCGTGACTGAGACTATAGGAACCAAGGATAGCTCAATGAGTTTTGTAAGCCGTTTTTTGAGTTTTGCATTGTTAGTGACTGTGTTGATTAGTTGCGGATGTAAACCGCCGAGTGATCCTATGCTGGATTTGCTCGACGTTGATTTGACCAAAACGAAGCTGGATGATTTGAATCGGACAATGGCATTGGTTGACAGTGAAATTCGTTTTGAGCAAAAAGAGTTCAGTAACAATATGGCGACTGGTCTGAATCGGTGGGCTGAAACTCGTGGAAGCGAACTGGTTGATCTGGATTGGCGGGAGGACGAGTTAACCAATGAACTATTGGTTGCCAGCGGCAGTTTGGATATCGCAGAAGGATTCAAGGATTTCAGCTTCTTTAATACGGATGGTTATTACGTCCAGCAGTCCAATTGGATTTCGCAAATTGCGAATCGAGTCACTAACCCAGAGAGTCAAATGGCCCCTTTCGAGCTGTATCGAATGGCGGCTGATAATTATAAGCCGGATGAAGACGTGGATGCGCCGTTGGTTGAGTTGGTAAAGAAACTGCATCCGGGGATGGAAGAAGATGCCGGTCAAATCGTAGCCAACAGTATGAGCGTCTTTGATTGGGTGGTAAGAAACATTCAATTGTTACCTGACTCCAATTTGACAAAGGAAGAACAGGAAGAGGCAAGGCTAAATCAGAGTGAGTCGGCAGCAGCGGCAGGAATTCCCGGAGTTGGCTACCAGCGTTACCCGTGGCAATCGTTGCTATATGGACAAGGTGACTACGTCGATCGTGCGAAAATATTTATGCTTGGACTGCGTGAACTTGGAATCGACTCAATCATGTTGGCAACTCAGAGCGAGAATGGTGGTCCTGTGCCATGGGCCGTAGGCGTTGTGGTTGGGGAGGATTATTACCTGTTCGATACGAAGCTAGGGCTCCCAATTCCCGGTGAGAAACTTGGCTCGATCGCTACGCTGGATCAAGTTCGGGGAAATCCGGAGTTGATAACTTCGCTGAGCCTTACCAACGAAGAGTCGCTTGCAGATAATACCGACTATTGGGTAAAGCCAGGGCAGCTTAACAACCTCGTTTCGCTGGTTTACACCAGTCCTGAATCGGTATCCAAGCGAATGAGTACTTTAGAGGCAGCTCTGCCTGTCGAATTAAGAACTGATTTAGCTTTTACGACGGCGGAAATTGCAGCTCGACTGCCAGCGAAAGAGGGAGTCGCAGTGGAGCCCTGGGATGTAGCTTACCAAACGCATGAATTTCGTCAGGCGATTCGAACTGCGTTGGAGAAGAAATCAGATGACGTGATTTCTGCGAAATTGAATGATTACTACTTCAACGAGTTTTATATCGACAATTTTGTCGTCTATCGAACTGCTCGAGCAAGGTTCTTTAAAGGGAAGTTCGGTCTCGATTTAGAAGGTCGATCGTTGAATGCGATTCAGAGTTTCCAGAGGCTGAAGTACACCCAAGAGCAAATTGACAATCTTGGATCGGATTCGGATCAACAGCGCAGACTTGGTATTCGCAAGGAAGCGGAACAGAACGTAACTGATTTCAATACTGAGGTTAGGAGTGTTCAAGGTCAGATGGATTTGATTCGCCGTGACGCAGGCTTGTTCCTCGCTCAATGCCACTTTGACAATGGCAGTATGAATGCGGCTGCAAATTGGCTGGAGAACATTAGGGCCGAAGATGGTGTCGATCGTTGGAACGATGGGATAACTTATTTGCTTGGCCGTAGCCAGGAGAAATTAAAAGATTACGATCAAGCGATTGATATTCTCTCTAGCGAAGACCTTCAACAGTCTCACGGCAATATTATTCGCGCCAGAATGCTCAAAGAAATCGTAAATGCGCTCTAAGCGATCTGTGTTTAGGCGTCGCCGTCGATTGCATTTCTGATGTGCTTTAACGCCGCTTGGATCGCCTTGGGAGCGCCCTGCTCGTCGACGAGGCCGCTGTTTGGGAATCGACTGTCGTCTGTGTCGCTCCATTGTTGCCAGATCATTCCATGGACCGAGGGGCGTGCGATCATCATGGGCATGACAGTTTTCAGGAATGTGATCCGGTTTTCGTCGGTGAGGTTACTAGATGAACTGTTGACCGGCCGGTGGTGAGAATCTTCTGGATTTAATTGTGCTCCGTGGCCAGTGGGCATTCGGAGGCAGATAACTAGGGGTAACCCAAGTTGAGCCCAGACATCGACAAGGTCGATCCACTGTAGTGGGTCGCGGATCATACTTCCGTTAGGCCAGTAATCCAAGTTGATATCCAGTCCAAGAAATGAAATGGGAAGTCCCTGTCGCATCAATGAATCGGCAATTTGCAATGGATGAACTCCACCGACTGCGCCGGCAAGTCGTTCGGCCCACGGGAAGTCAAAGCTGATCAGAGTTGGTAAATCTGTTTGAGATTCTTCGATCAGACGAAGCATATCGACCGTCACACTTAGCTGTTGTGGATAGGAGAGATGTCGGTGACCAATTCCATTGAGTCGGCTGGCCACGTGGATTAACGAGGTCGTTCTGGGGATTCGACTGAGTTGTTTTCGGCACTCAATCAGCAACTGTTCTTTTCGGGCGCCAAAATCATCTACATTGATTAAGCGACTGTCCATGCCGCCGATACTCGCATCAAGCCACGGGCCCACAATCACTCGTTTTCCAAGTAGTTCTTCGCGGCCACCCGAAATTTTGTCTTCCAATTCAGTATTGCCTGAGTTCAAATTGATTTTGAGTAAATCAAATTCTTTAGAGGCCAAGCTAGGTTCGAATTGATCTCCCGAACCGATTGAGTTGGCCATCCAGAAATTGCTCATTTGCTCATGTTCACGCCGGAACTTGGAGATCTGAGCACCGAACGAATGTGAGAGATCGAAGATGCCATCCATGGATGCTTCAATGGACTGTCGGGCCGCATCGTCTCGCATCTTATTTTCGGTTGCGAGAATTGATTTACTGAGTAACCGCGTTGCCAGTTGAACGTACGCGTGAACCCCATCTTCGATGTAGAGTCCTCCTTCTTCCCAAATCGAAATTTGATTTCGTAATCGGTTTAGCGTACCTCGAGCTAATTCAGTTAGCAGTTCGTAACAGCATTCTCGCACTGGCAGGGTTCCGGTGCAGATCATCATTTCACCCCGATGGTCCACCGGGTAGATCAAATAGAGTTTTCCGGATTCATCGCGATTCCGACTGATTGTGATAGTTCGGTCAGTCTCTTCAGATTTGTCGGGCACCGAGACGGAAATCCGACATGGCCATGGAATGCCATCAAGCCCAATCACGTGGATTGCATTTCCCTGATAAGTATCCAGATTCCATTCTTTTGGTGCTCGAAACCGAAACTCGCCCATCATATGCTCGCGGAATTAGTGACCATAACTGTTCCCTATTGTGCCGTTTGTTGTCCATCGAAGGAATAGCGCGTCACGAAAATGCAGGCGAATTAATCATAATTTGACCAGAACTTCTTCCATCCAGCGATTCGGGGGAAATCAGTGTCCCGAGACCGAGGACGACCAGTCTGATGCCTATCCGTAAAGGCTATTCTAGATTTTAGTATTCCCAGACAAGTCTGGGAGCCGTCAAAACTGGTGAGTCAGAATAATGTTTGTGGAGGAAAGTGTCGTGGGAGCGTTAGTTTGGAAGAGGTGGTTGACAAATTTCGGGAAAGGTGGACTCGACACATACGGGTGGTTTTCCCCTGCAGCGTGCCCGTGGAAGGATCCAAAAGTTAAGTCTCGTAAGGTCAAGATTTTTCGTTTCAAGGGCGGCAAAAGATCAGCCCTAGAGGTATCTGGTTTACTGACGAATGTTTTGGATTTTCAGCCGGACTGGATTATGGCTGTCTGCCTAAACAGACAAGGCACATATCGTCGATTGCAGGGTGGCGTCCGCTGTGGCGGGCTACGGATTCACGGATCAGGTTGCCAATGGCGTCCGGACTCTTCGCTTGCCCCGATGCCATGTCCTCGATCATTGCTTCGGTTGTGAGCTGTTCGCCATCGGCGTTCATTGCTTCGTTGATTCCATCGGTGTAGAGCACAATTTGATCACCGGGATCGATTTGCACTTCGATCGATTCATATTCAAAGTCCTCCATGATCCCTAGTGGCAGCCCTGACTCTTCGATTGCCAGTTGAGTAATTTCACCGGTCGCCGATTTTTGAAGAATTGGAGGCATATGGCCGGCATTCACGATCGTCATTTTGTTCGTATTCAGGTCAAGCACGCAGAGGGCGAGCGTAACGAATCGATCGATGTTTAATCCAGAGAGACTGTTGTTCATTTTATGAACCGCTTCTACCGCGGTTTTTGAGGTTGCCAAAGCGAACCTGGATTCCGCTGAAATTTTTGCCATGTAGAGTGCGGCAGCGATTCCGTGGCCAACTACGTCGGCCATAATGATCGCAATTCGATTATTTTCGAGAGGGACAAAATCGTAATAGTCTCCTCCGACCTGTTGCATTGGGCGGTAAAACGAAAAGAACTCGAATTCTTCCGTGTCTGGGGAGCTTTGTGGTAGAAAACGCTGCTGCAGTTCATGTGCAAGCTCAAGGTCAGCCCGAATGCTCTGGGCTCGTTTGAAATCCAAGAACAGATCGCTTTTTTGGATCGCTAAACTGGCTTGCATCGCGACGGTAACCAACGTCTCCAGATCTTCATTGTCAAACGCGATGGATTGTTTGAGCGTGTCTAGCTGAATTACGCCGATCGCTTCATCTTTACTGTTAATCAGAGGGGCACACATGATCGAGCGAATACGGAAGTCGACAATGCTTTGGCTCATATCAAAACGATCATCCATCGCGGCATCACTACTGATGATGGGGTGCTTATTTTCCATTACTGTTTTGACGATTGTCTTGCTAATTCGAACCATTTCATCAGTCCGCGCACCTCGAGTTTTAAAGCCAAGTGGTTCGAGTTTGCCTTCGTCATTTTTTAAGACGATAAACCCACGGTCGGCTTCCGTGAACAATTGGAAGAGGAAGTCCAGAATTTTAGTGAGGACTTCGTCTCTTTCAACCGACTCGCTCAAGGCGTGAGTGATTTTTGTTAGGGCGCGAAGTTTTTGTTCGGGTTTGGCGTGGTTGTCTGAGCGGGAGTGGTGAGAAGGAATGTCGAGTTGAGACATTACACTTGCTGAGACGTCGCCACTTTCCTCAAACTCATCAAACATGACCGAGCTTTGGTTGATGGCGGAGGAGGAACTCGTCGGATCGTGGCCAATGCCTTTGGCGACCGTAAATTGTTCAAGGTTGCCTGAGCCACGCGAAACTTTACCGTCCGAAAAAATGAAGGTAACTTCGCAGATTTGAATTTCAGATTGATCCGGCAAAAGAGTCGGTTGCAAGACGGATTGGTTGTTGAGGAGTGTTCCGTTTCGGCTATTGTTGTCCTCGAGATAGAACTTTCCGTTCTTCTTGGTGATCTTCGCGTGGCTACGACTCACCGTTTCGTCATTGATGTGGAGGTCATTGTTGACATCACGCCCGATCGTAATCTCATTTTTATCAATTGAGAACTGGCGTTCTGCAACGGACGGGTTGGAGGTGGTCAAAAATGCCATGGGTACAATTTCAATTCGTTTTTGGCGAAATAGGGATGTCGCGTATTCTATTTTAAAATTTAAAATCAGTGTGGGTCAACGCGGAGGCATCCAGATTTGCATAATTCGTAAAATCTCGGAAAAAAGTTGACCTGCAAAACAAGCTGAGCCTAACCAATGGGCGGTTTGTAGGCTACGGGTAGGATAGGTTATGGATTAAGCGATTCGAGAACGAGTCCAAGACTTTTGGTGAATTGTGCCTTGCCCTGTTCGTTGCACAGATCTTTGCACGTATCGCACCGGTTTTTGGCCTAGTTTCCATCAGGAATCAACTGATCTTAGCAAATACCGCTCAGCCTGAAGTAGGGAATCGTTGAAAGATACTCAGTTTTATCTCGCGATGGTTCAAATCCCGTTTGTCCAAAGCCGGGATCTCGATTCATTCGGAGGCCAGATGTGAAAGAACGCTTAAACGATACAATCGGCGCTTCAAATAAAAAAAAATCCGCGTGAGATAGTTCACGCGGATTAAAACTAATTATTTAGAAAGAGTGAATTAGTCACCTAGAGCACTCGCTACCACTTTTGAAGTTCAAATGCGGAATTTTCTAGGCGAATTGGTCAAACATCCGACTGACAGCCGCCTCGAGTTTCTCAGGGGTCTCATATTCGCCACTGGCGATCTGTGCCCTCAGGTCAGCAACTCGGTCAGCACGAATGTCAGTCGCACTGGAGGTGCTTAACATTTGGGCTTCGGCGGAAATTTCAAGTGAGTCAACCGGAACCGAATTAGCATTCTGAGTCGCGCTGGTTGAGTTTTGTTTCTGCAAATTCACTGCAGAGGATGTTTGAATATTTGATGTTGATCTAATTTGCATATTGTTCTCCCCGTAACGGGTCAGTGGCTTGAACGTTCGTTATGAACAGCAAACCATGTTTGTTGATTTTGCACAATTCCAATTGATATTCGCGATCAAATTTCTTTTGAATTTGTCTGATGTCACTCACGATGTTCTTGGACGTGACAAGTCAGTTTAAACAATAAGTGTAAATCGCAAAAGATCTTCCAAGGCTGCATCCTTGTCGTAGAACGTGCCATCCGTAACTGGAGTTTGACAACGCAAGCATTCGAGAAAGTACTTTTGTTATCGACGACAAGTGCTAGCAACCCTTCGGGATCTTTAAAGTTTTGTTTCGTGACGTTGGCGAAATTGCCGACGCCTGTGACGTATTTAAGGTTTGAGTCATCAAAATTTGTTGTTTCGATCGGGCTCCTGGTTTCAAAGCCTACCTTTGTTCGGGGGGCACCAAGGTTTTGCCAATCGTGATTTGCGTTTCGATCTTCGTTTAAGTTTGAAAATCTTTTAACTAATCATTTGACTCGACCGGTTATACGTGCAGCGAACTAAGAAGGTTCGGTAATTCCAATAAAATAAAATCTGCTTGCATTTCCGTGGTTTGCCAAAATGATTTTAGCTAGTTGCGACAAAGTCACTAACGGGGCGCCTCCAGCGGCAGTCGTGAAATTGGTCCAATCCCAAAAAAGATTTTGAAGCTCGAACCGAAGGCCATCCACGTGCGTTTAGTAATCAGTGACTGGGAGATGATTGCCGGTTCTACGAAGCAGGGATTGCATTTGATGGACTTGAACGTGAGGTTGGAATGGTCGTCCGCAATTCTGAGAGATCGGTGTTAAATTTGGCGCGGAACAAGTATGAGACGCCCTTCTTCGTCAATATGGCGTCTTTTTTTGAATTCAGTTTTTGGATTTCAGAAGAGTTACTTGATTTGGAAGCTCGATATAAACCCCAGTATGGGGTCCAACTTCAACAGGTGGCCGGCAATCGTCGGCTGGATTGAAAACGGATTTCTCAAGGGGCGGTTTGTGAGATTTTTGTTGCCGATATAAATTTCTTGGATGTAAAAAAACCTGCTCCCCGGAAGGGCAGCAGGCTTAGTATATAGTAATAATTGCAGCGACAAATGAATCAAGCGGATTTTATTTCCTGCCGAATTCAACCCGTCGTCGACCGAGTTGTTGTTGTAAGCGTTGAACGATACTGCTGTGCATTTGACTTACACGGCTTTCACTAAGATCGAGGGTTGCTCCAATTTCTTTCATCGTCAGTTCTTCATAGTAGTAAAGAATAATGATGAGTCGTTCGTTTCGATTGAGACCCTTAGTGACCAATCGCATCAAATCGTTTTTCTGAATACGGCGGGTCGGATCCTCACCTTTCTTGTCTTCCAGGATATCGATTTCCCGAACATCCTTGTAACTATCGGTTTCGTACCACTTCTTGTTAAGGCTGATGAGGCCAACCGCATTGGCGTCGCTCATCATTTTCTCGGTCTCCTTGACCGTCAATTCCAGCACTTCTGATAGTTCTATGACGGTTGGAGCTCGGCCAAGTTTTGTTTCAAGACGCTTGGTCGCGTTATTGATTTTGCTGGCTTTGGAGCGTACCAATCGAGGCACCCAGTCCATCGTCCGGAGTTCATCGAGCATGGCACCGCGAATACGCGGAACACAATATGTTTCAAATTTGACGCCTCGTTCCATGTCGAACGCATCGATCGCGTCCATTAGGCCGAAAACACCAGCTGAAATCAAGTCATCAAGTTCGACACCGTCTGGCAATCTTTGCCAGATTCGTTCGCCATTGTATTTAACTAAGTGGAAGTAACGTTCCATTAATCGATTTCGGAGGTCCTTGTCAGTACAGTCCGGTTTGTACTGTTTCCAAACTTCCAGTATCTCGTCCGCTTTTGCAACACTTGTCGCCATGCAATCCTCCGTGATTGTTATGCGAGTTCACATCTTTTAAAGATGGTTTTTTTATTGTCGGGCCAAGGCCACTCACTTGTCGTTTGCAAGACACAATCGTCTGTGTCAGTCTCGAATCTCCTCTTGTTAGAAACTTGATTCAATTCGATGGACGGTAAATATCAGAATTAGCTTTGTCGCGTCAATGAATAAATTACATGGTTGTGTAATTTTTTATCGTTTTTTTGCTCGTGTCCCAGCTTCTCCGTTTGGGCGCGCAGGAAAGTACGCGTGCCAAAATTTGCCGTAATTCTCTCATCGACGCAAAGGGATTGAGACTTTTGTTGAAAATTCAGATTATTTCAACGAGGTGGTTTTTGCGATAGCATCGTTGAAAGTTCAAGAATGGGGATTGTCTCAATAATAGGAAAGCAAAGAACTGGCGGTGATCAGCGTAATTGCCGGAGAAACGCTTAGGTTTTTACGAAGAAGAACTATCCTTCCCTTTCCTTTAAGCAGCCTGTGCG
>CALKNI010000069.1 GCA_938091115.1 uncultured Pirellulaceae bacterium
GCTTTTGTGAGCGCAATATTAATCACCAGCTTGCGATAATCTTGTCAGTTGCTTAGGGCAAGCGACACCAATAGGAGTAAATGGCAGGGACTCTTGCTGGCTACATCTTCATTATAAACAGTCGAAACTGCATAAACCTGAGTGAGTTTTTAGTAAATAGTGGGGCGTGATCTCTGGCAATTCGCTGAGACTGAGCCGAATAAACCGATATCTATTTTAAGCGATCGAGTAATTTTTTTTCCGAACGCGTTTTGTAATAAGGATCTAACGGAAAGCAGCCGCTAACGATTCCATTTCGAGGGGCGGTTGTGCAGTCGCTAAAGGTACGACATACCTTTTTTCGCGTCATCACCTTTCCAGCCAAAACGTCTGCAGGAAGTTCTGGATAGGACAGCACCATTCTCCCGAGCCCAATCGAATCGACCTGACCTTCGCGAACGACTGCCTGAGCCACATGCGGCAACCACTCCTGCAAGTAACTATAGCCTGAACCGACAAAGACCAGTTCTGGGTGTTCTCGCTTTAATTTTGCCGTTGCCTGAATCTGCCGAGCGACTCCAACCAGTGGATCTTCGGGGAGCTGATAGCCATCGCTTGGGGGAAAGTAGGCTGGACGTTGGATGTGGGGGTTATAATAGGGACTGCCCGCAGTCGTGCAAACCATGCGGATGCCGAGTGATTTGAGTAACTCCAAAAACTTCGACGGTTCATCGAGATCGATGCCGGTGCCGGTTGCGTCACTGCCGAAAGCAAGCCGAGGGTCTCCTGCGGCCTCGGGGATACCTATCCGATTGTCACCCGGTCGATAGGGCAGGAAATCAAAGATGCTGACGCGGACGCCAATTTCTAAATCGGTTGTGCAAGCTCGAATTCCCTGGACGATGTCGCGCAGGAACCGTGTGCGGTTTTCAAAACTTCCACCAAATTTACCCGGACGATCGATACCGCTCAGCAGTTCATGCCCCAGATAGCCATGGCAATGTTTGACATCAACAAATTGAAAACCTGCTTTTTTGCTCAGACTTGCTGCGGCAACAAAGTCCTCAATCAACCGCGAGAGGTCATCATCGCTCAGCATGGAGGAGTCATCAGTAATTCCAAGGCGGGCATCAAGGACTGGATTCCGTTGAGCGATTTGTGGCTCGCTGTGATCCTTGGTATTCGGTTTGGAGTAGCGCCCCGAGTGGGTTAATTGCAATCCGATTAGCAAATCGGTCGACGTGCCAAAGTCAGCCTCATGAGTGGCGACAAGATCATTGCGGAGGGATTCAATTTCGAGCAGATTAAGATCGTTGATCAGAAGCTGGTTTGGATTGGCCCTCCCGTCGTGTCGAACAGCAACAGCTTCGCCGCCCCATATTAACTTGGCTCCGCTGTGGCCAAAGTTCTTCCAGCGACGTCGAGTGAGTTCTGTTGGCTTGCCATCGGTTGTCCCATCCCAGCCCTCCATTGGCAAGATGCTGAATCGATTTCCAATTTTAAAGTCATGGACCTTCAGGGGTTGGGCGAGCAACGATTCACCGCCGCTCTCTAAATTCTCCTCACAAGGAAGATCTAATTTCAATTCACTCAAATGGTGGGTGAACTCGGCGTGTGTTTTAAGTCTGGCAATGCGCGGGTAAGCCATTAGTTGCACTCCGCCATAAATTTTTGAAGATCCATGGCAATCGTTTGGAGAACTTCGACATCCGCAGCAGGCCGATGTAGAGCTTTTGGATGCGTAACGCTGCTGTCGATTAAGCCTCGGATTTTTAAAAACTCAGCGGCGGAATGCTTGTATGCAGATGCTGGATTGCGAAACGCAAAAGCTCCCAGATATTGAAGCAAGTCATTCAATTCATAAAAACGAGGGTCGCCGGCCGCCCACATTGCATCGCGTTTCGCGAACGCTTCTGGGGCAAATGTACTCAACCCCAGTAGGTAGTCACTCCCATACATGATCATGTCGATCGCCAAATCATTCCCCGTAAAGACCTTAAAAGCGGGGCGGATGCGATCTCGCAACTCAAGTCGTTCCCATTCGGGAAGGCGATGCAGTGACGAATGTTTGGCTCCAACCGCATTGGGAATACACATCAGTTGTTCGTAGACTTCGAGCGAGTAGATTTTGCCGAAGGGAGCAAATACTTTTCCCAGTTCAAAGAACAAAAATTGATCACACGATCCTGCCAAAGTCTGGTAGGCAGAGACGAGTTCGGCGTCAGGTAATTCGATCAAGCCGTAGGATTGAAAGAAGATGGGCATCCCCTGATTTTCCTGCACCTGTTCGATTCCATTCCGATAGCGGTCGGCATCGAATGGCTCTCCTGCTGAGTCGCCGACAAAAACACCACCAACAAATGGCTCACCAGAAGTCAGCGCCCGAGTAAGTCGCAGGACTTCCAGTCGAGTCGCTTCGTCGATCAGATTGCCGTATCCGGTGTCCATATTAACAGCGGGTATTAAGCCGGCGTTCAGCGTGCGCTGTAAAAGAGACTCGAATCCCTTCCAATCGACAGTGTGATCATTGTTGTAGGGCAGAAGAGTCGCAGAGATGCCGGTGATCCTGCGTCGCGGCGTCAGAAGTGCTTGAGGGTCAGTTTGTTCCATTACGTCCGTTTTCTTTGCTTGGTGGGGCCCGTTTATTGAATCTTACTTGCAAGTTAGGAACGTGTCTTGGATAATTGGGCTTTTCGTCCATTTGCAATTCGGGCATTTAGGCTTGTGAGAATCCTATGAAACGCCTGTTAACCGATCGAGCGTTGCCTGAGCAACTTCCTAGGTGGGGTGTTTTGGTTTTGGAAAGCCATCACAGTCCAAAATTCGTCATGGAATGGCGAACCCATCCGTTTGTAAAAATTGTTTATGTTCTCAGCGGACGAGGCACATTCTTTCTTGGTAGAAAAGAATATCGTTTTGTTGCGGGAGATGTCATTGTTGTTCCTCCTGGGACGCGAAATCGGATAGTTGATGATCCAGCTTGCGCTGCCAGTCTTTACATCTGCTGTGTGGCCCGAAGCGTAATGCAATTTGACCTTTCACTCATTAAGCGATTGCCATGTCGCGTCTTGCCTCGTGAAAGTGGATTTGCAAATCGGGTGGAATCGGTCGTGCGACGGATGGTTTATACTCAGCAGTCGACGACATTAACGCGTCCCATTTCGATGGTGATCGATGCTCTAAAGCTGATTCAAATAATCAGTGAGATATCAAGCGAGACGCAAGAGATAGGGAGGGGTGCTACGGATTATCGGCGGCTTATTCAGCAATATGTTGACTCGCTTCCCGATCGATTTTTCGAAGAGACATCGATCGATGCGGCCGCTGGCCAACTTAATATTCCACGCCGCAAGTTTACCAAGGTCTTTGCAGAGCTCGCAGGCGATACTTGGCTTCGTCATTTGCGCCGGTTGGCGATCCAACATGCTCAGCATCGCCTGCGTAGTACAGACATTCCGATTACCTCGATCGCCTTTGAATGTGGGTTTAACGATCTTTCAACGTTTTATCGACAATTCAAACGTTATAGCGGAATGTCACCCGGCGAGTACCGAGCAACTGCAGGTCCGATGAACCGGACTAATTAACCGATCTTGTAGGAAGTTCCTTTCCAAGTGAGCGTTTCCAATTTGATTTCGCTTTCACTTCGCATCTTGCCAGAGAGACTGTCCCAGCCTTGCATGTTAAGTGTCCAGACATGTTCACCAGTCGCTTCCCAAGTGCCTTCCGCCCAACCCATTGCTCGGCTGCCATCTGGAAGAAACGCTTCACCCGCCCACTTGCAAGGGCCACTTTTTGCATTGGGATTGTTCATGTCATGCTCTACGATCAGTGTTCCACTCACTGCACCGTAGGTTTCAATATCAGCATCCACCTCTGTCTTCCAGTTGACGTGAACTTGTAAAGTATCACCATCTCTGTTGTAGGTACTGCTAACGTGAGTTAATTCAAAATCACAAATTTTGTCTTCCATTGTATCTTCCCAAACATTTAAATAAAAAAGTAAAGCACGCGACAATGGTGGTCAATTCTTAGATTCTACAAGTAAAAACGAAAAGAAACAGGGCCTGTTGTTCGCACAAAAATTGCGTGTCATCAGAGAGAACGAGCTTCTTCAGCCAAGAGAATTTCGCCCGAAAGCTGTTCATTCTTTCATTGGTGATTTGAAAGATACTTAATACAAAAAAATAGACCCGCATTTAGCGGGTCTAGGTGGCGGTTGCGATGAACTGGGTTCACCACTAGCTCCCCCGGTAGGAAAAGCACAACCACTTGATTCGTCGAAGAAATGGGAAGAATGGATTTCCAGTGGTGCAGATTTGGCAGCAGTCGATCCCTTATTCGCAGAGTTAGTCTCATTCTGGTGCACGTCGTCTCACCTTGAACGGAGGCGACTTGTCGAGATTTCAAGCGAGCCCTTTGGCGCTGCCTCGCACAATCGAGACGCTGTCGAAGAGCAACGACCAAAACGCTAAACCCCTCCGTTGAACTCCAAGGCTTCCCCCGATTGCACGGACGTCAACGCGTAGGTGGTCGCCCTGCGATGGATCGACTAACAGGCAACGGCTGATTGAACTTGCTGAGACCGTCACGAAACAGGGTTATGAATAAGTCAACGCAACGCCCAGGCGGACTAGAGGAGCGTCACCGTCCATGCCTAGCCCGCACGCATGAACCAATACATAGACTTGATGACCATTTGGTTAGCTCGATCTGGCCACCGACAGTGTCGCTCAATTGAGATGAGGTGCTCGATTTAGTCACCCACCCAGAATCCTAACCACGCCCCCCCGTGCCCTCGCATAGGTTCCATAAGTTAGCCCGAGGTTACGCGCTATGAAAAATGGGTGTGAAGGTGGGGCAATTTGAGTTGGCAACTGTTGTCGAGTTGCTGGCCTTAAGAGGTTATGAAGTCATTGGCGTTGAAATGGGGCTGAATGTTTGACTATCGCTCAAAGTACTGCCAAAATGCAGGTCCGCAGTGGATCAAAATCCCTATCAGTCGATCGCAGTTTATTTCGCACTAGGAACTCCGAATTAAGGTAAGATTCCATCCAATGAATAAATTACTGATTACCTTCTTCCCTCTTGTCCGTCTGATCGCTGTCTTCCTTTCTGCTGGAGTCTTTCCCGACCGAGATGGCTTTGATCGATATGGCGGGTATTTCTCGATCAAGGGCGAAGCAACCGGAAGGTTTCATCTACAAGTCATTGAGGATCGCCACTTCCTGGTGACACCGGATGGCCATGGATTCCTGTCGGTCGGAGTGACCCACACCGGCGGCCTTTCTCGGCCGGATCAGTCGAAGCGCGACCATCTCCGCCAGAACCTCGATAACGATTGGGGAAAGGCGAATACGGAGCTGGTTTCCCATTTCCGCAAATGGGGCTACAACAGCCTTGGCTATGACTCGCATCCCAGCACCCGGAAGCTGCTA
>CALKNI010000070.1 GCA_938091115.1 uncultured Pirellulaceae bacterium
AAAAAGAGAATCAAATATCAAAATGGAACAAACTAGCGATTATCTGTTTTTTGTGTCAGCAATCAATTTGTCGATTTCCAACACGTGACCATGCGGTACCCGGCTTCTTTGAATCGCTCTTGGGTTCTGGACGATTGAGCACGAAGGACGCAATCAAAAATAAAAGGACGCCTCAATGACGCATAGCAACGGTCAACAAGGATCAACGAAGTTAAGGCAAACGCTGATATAGCAACGAAAAAACCCTTAGAGGCTACCTTTTGAAGGGTAACCACCAAGGGTGGTAGTGGGCGATATTGGACTTGAACCAACGACCTCCACGATGTCAACGTGGCGCTCTAGCCAACTGAGCTAATCGCCCGGATTGGTTCGGTGAGAGCAGAACCCTCATCGACCTTAAGATTATAACCGGCAAACCTCAGATTGAAAACATCGCCATTTTGACGGGATTTCTTTACTACTCTACGAAGATGCTGCTCTAGTTTTTTAAAACAACATCGGTTTTCCAAATCGTTGGCCCGCTTCAGCCAACGGTTAACGACAGACAAATCAACCATTAGATCAATCTAGACAGTGTTTTCAGTCATTCAAAGTCGTCTGTGCGCCCTAGGTTCACAATTGAGTCATTGTAAACAACAAAGCTGGTCTATCGCCACAGTAACTACGAATCCACCTCAAGGCGGAAAGTCTAAAAAGCTCAGACTCCAAGATCAAGCCTTCGATCGTGGTAAGCTTCGATCGTGATCAACTAAACAGGAGTTCTGAACAAACCCTTCAAGTTAAGCAGGCGCCGGCTTTTCTGAAAGCTTGCAAATCGTCTCGAATTGTTTTTTTGTTACGGGCTGAACAGAAAGGCGAGATCCTTTTTGCAATAACACCATACCTTCAAGGCTCTTAACCGTTCGCAGTTCATCCAGCGAAACCAAACGTTTCAGTTTTTTGACCAACTTGATGTCGACCATAAACCAGCGGGGAGACTCTTGCTTTGACTTAGGGTCATAATGTTTATCTTTAGGGTCGAAGGCAGTAAAATCAGGATAAGATTCTTTAACGATTTTAGCCGTTCCGACAACGCCGGGAGGCTTTGCATTACTGTGGTAAAACAGTACCCGATCTCCTTTCTTCATATCATCCCGCATGAAATTTCTCGCCTGATAATTTCGCACGCCATCCCAACAAGTCGTTTTGTTCTTTTCTTCAGCGAGGTCATCAATCGAATAAGCGAGCGGTTCCGATTTCATCAACCAGTATTTTGTAGTATCTGCCATGATGTTTATACATCCTCTTGAATATTAAACTGATCTCGCAAGAGTCCACCTTGCAATTGGTACCAGAATTAAAGAGCACGCCGGTGGCTCCACTCGGGCGACTCTCCTCGAAGCTATCAGGGCTCTTCGGAACCCAACACCACACACGCTCATCTAGCAGGGCACTATCCCTTAGATGCACGCAAGTTACCCTGCCGGAAGGCTTCGGCCATTGCTTGAGGAACTTCTGATTCTGCCAGTACTAACTGAGCCTTCTGGCTCGCGACATCCGCTTTCATTTCTTGCTCTGTTGCGATCGCGTCGGCGCGTCTTTTTTCAGCAGCAGCTTGTGCTACCCGAGTGTCCGCTTCCGCCTGATCTGCCTGAAGCCTTGCACCAATGTTCTCGCCGACATCAATGTCGGCAATGTCAATCGAAACAATTTCGAATGCTGTGTGGGCATCTAAACCACGCTCAAGAACGGCTCGCGAAATACGATCGGGGTTCTCCAAAACGTCTTGATGACGATCTGAAGATCCAATTGACGAAATGATCGACTCACCAACACGCGCGATAATGGTTTCCTCCGTAGCACCACCAATCAATTGCTCAAGGTTCGTTCTTACCGTAACCCGCGCGCGAATTTTTAACTCAACGCCGTCCTTAGACATCGCACTGAGAAAATTCTTTCCACTTCGCTCAGGATCTGGACAGTCAATCACTTTGGGGTATACCGAGGTTCGAACTGCATCCATCACATCTCGCCCCGCCAAATCAATTGCCGCGGATCGATCAAAATCTAGATCAATATTGGCTCGCTGTGCTGCGATGATGGAGTTCGTCACCTTCATCACGTCACCTCCAGCAAGGTAGTGGGCTTCTAATTGTGCGGTACTGATTCCATCTTTGCGACTGATGTTTAAACCGGCCTGCTTAGCCATCACTTTGGCTTTCACAATCATGTCCGGACGGACTTTTCGGAAACCCATCGTGATCAAGCTAACAAGGCTAACATCCGCCCCCGAAGTGTACGCCTGAACCCAGAGCTTTCCGTAACGGGCGAAGGCCAGTAGTAAACCAAGAGCGATAAATACAAGCACGCCGGCACCGGCAATGAGCAATATCGTTCTGTCGTCACCTTGCCCTACTAACAGATCATTGATTTGAGTGGTATTGATCAACTGCACGGACTTCCTCAGCATTGGTTTGAATTTGATGGCTCGAATTGAGTTCGATATCTGCTCAGCTCAGCAGCTTCGCGTGCCTTCCATCATAACGCATTCAAACTCAGATTTACAGTTATCAATAGACAGCATGTCCCTGCTTTTTTCCGACTAAACTGGAAAGCTCAATTCAAAAACAACCGCTAACGCTGCAAAAACAACCATTCTCAGCAGCGCTAATCAATCCAGCCGCCGCCGAGGACCTGATCTCCGGTATAACAAACAACTGCTTGGCCCGGAGCAACTCCATTTTGCGGGTCGTCGAAGTCAATTTTCAATCGGGAATCGGGAAGGATTTCTGCTGTGGCTGCATGAGCCCGACTGTTGTACCGGATCTGCGCGAGACACTGGAACGGTTCGCTCGGCACTGATGCCAACCAATTCGTTTTGCTTGCGGTGAGATTTTTTCGCCCTAATTCAGCTAACGATCCGATCACGACCTGTTTGTTAAGAGGGTCGATTCGAACAACGAAATAAGGTTCGCCCATAGCGACGCCTAGTCCCTTACGTTGCCCGATCGTAAAACGCTCGATTCCTGGATGGTTTCCAACTACCGTCCCGTCAGTCGTGACGATTTCACCTGCCAAAGCACCACCATGCTCGTCCAATTCATCGCCGCGCCGTTGCCGAACAAACTCATCATGCTTCCCCGATGTCACAAAGCAAATTTCTTGGCTGTCTTTTTTTTCCGCAACGTTTAGCCCGAGAGTTCCCGCAATCTCCCGAATGGCAGGTTTTTGATACTGCCCAACCGGAAGTAACATTCGCTGGAGAAACTTTGGCTTAATCCCAAACAAAACGTAGGACTGATCTTTGCCTGGATCGACTCCCCGCAACAATTTTAAATTGCCTTCCGCCCGGGTCATCTGAGCGTAATGCCCCGTGGCCAAAAACTCTGCTCCTACGCTATCTGCGTAATCAAACAATTTCCCAAACTTGATTCGATTATTACACATCACGCACGGGTTTGGCGTACGACCGACTGTATACTCGTCGACAAAGTAATCGATAATCCCTTTAAACTCTTCTTCTAGATTCAGCGCATAAAAGGGAATCCCCAATCGCTCAGCAACTCGGCGGCCGTCCTCAGCATCGGAAACACTGCAGCACCCCTGCTTATGATCAGCTCGATTATTGAGAACCGGCAGGAGGGGGGAAGACTCCATTTTTCCGTCGATCGAACAAGCTTCCACCGCTTTTTCACCATGCCTCATAAAGACGCCAATCACCTCATGACCTTGCTCGATCAACAGATGCGCAGCGACGCTTGAATCCACGCCTCCCGACATTGCTAGTACAACTCTTGCCACCGTTAAGCCTTTTCTATTAGAAAATACAAACGATCGGGCCGAATCTCCTGCCCGCACCGCTCTAACCGCCGCAGACACCGGAAAAACCAGTCGCCTGACGTAGATCCACCTCCAAGTCTAGAACTAACCGCAGAGAACAGCAACCTTCACCAAGTCTCCGTTTCGCCTATCGGATCTTCCGTTTGATCGGTATGATTCTGTCTCAATTTATTTCTGACCTCAGCAACCTTTTCAATTGCCGGCTGAGCCCCAAGTCAATCCGACGATTCACGCAGCGGATTTAGCCATTATGACTGGCTTTCTTGGGATCAACCGCGGTCACGACCCGAAGCGTGAATACAAAAGCAATCCCATGACCCAACGTAAAGACATTCGAAATATCGTCATCATTGCCCACGTCGATCATGGGAAAACGACTCTCGTCGATTGCCTGCTTCGTCAGAGTGGTCAATTTCGGGAATCGCAACTGCAGGGCGAGCGAATTCTTGATTCGGGCGACATCGAAAAAGAACGCGGAATTACCATTCTCGCCAAGAATATTGCTCTGCCTTACAAAGGCGTCAAAATTAACATCATTGATACGCCGGGCCACGCTGATTTTGGAGGCGAAGTCGAACGCGTCCTCAAAATGGCCGACGGTGCACTGCTGTTAGTCGACGCTGCCGAAGGCCCGATGCCCCAAACTCGATTCGTGCTTGGCAAAGCACTCGAAGCAGGCCTCAAACCAATTGTAGTTGTCAATAAAGTGGATCGCCCCGATGCCAGAACCGCCGAAGTGGTCGACGAAGCCATGGAGTTGATTCTTGAAATGGGCGGTGAAGAATACCTCGACAACTTTCATTTTATATACGCCTCCGCCAAAGAGGGGTTTGCAACCCACGAACCCAATACGTTTTCCGGAAACATGGAGCCTCTACTCGACCTTGTGCTTGAGCAAGTGGCTCCCCCTACAATCGAACCGGGAAAATTTCGAATGGGCGTAACGACTATGGATTGGTCGGAATTTGTTGGCCGAATCGCTGTCGGAAAAATCCTCAGTGGCTACATCAAAAAAGGCCAAACGGTGAACGTGATCGGCGGCAACGGGACTCCCCGACAATGTAAGATTTCAACGCTAAACTCATTCGACAAACTTGGGCGAATCGAAGTCGAACGAGCCGAGGCGGGCGAAGTCGTAGCGATCATGGGAATCGACGACATCGAAATTGGCGATACGATTTGCGATCTCGAAGTCACCGAACCGCTGCCGAGAATTTCAGTTGATGAACCAACGCTGGAAATGGTTTTTTCAATCAACAGTTCACCTTTGGTTGGTAAAGAAGGGAAATATGTTACCAGTCGCCAACTTCGAGAACGCCTTACTAAGGAACTCGACCGCAACGTCGCACTACGCGTCCGACCAATGGATAGCGGAGATTCTTTCGCCGTTGCAGGACGGGGCATTTTGCATCTCGCCGTGCTAATTGAAACAATGCGACGCGAAGGGTTCGAGTTGTCAGTCGGAAAACCAAAAGTTGTCATCAAAGAGATTGACGGTCAACAATTCGAGCCGTTCGAATCTCTCGTAGTCGAAGTTCCTACCGACAAGTTCGGGCCTGTCATGGAAATGGTGGGAAATCGCCGAGGCGAACTGCAGGAAATGACTGCCCGCGGCGAGTTTACACTTGCCAATTTTATCATTCCTTCCCGAGGTTTGATTGGGATGCGTACAAAAATGCTTAACGCGACTCAGGGAACCGCAATTATCAACCATCGGTTTTTGGAATTCCGCCCTCTTGAAGGTGAAATCGCCGCCCGTCCCAATGGCGTAATGATTTCGATGGTGCCTGGAAAGGCAGTAGGATTCGCAATTTTTGGACTTCAGCAGCGGGCCGATATGTTCGTCTCGCCCGGAGACGATGTTTACGAGGGAATGATCGTCGGGGAAAACGCTCGTTCAAACGACCTTCCCGTCAATCCAACCCGTGCCAAACAGTTGACAAACATTCGCGCTGCTGGAAGCGACGAAAACATTTTACTTAAACCCGCTCGCCTGTTTTCACTTGAGTCGGCACTTGAATATGTCGAAGACGACGAATGGGTTGAAATTACCCCGAGCAATATCCGCCTACGCAAGATGCTCCTCAAAGAATCAGATCGAAAACGGGCGAATCGGGCAGCACTTGCAAACAAGTAAGGCCGTCACGACGTGATACAGTCGCCTGTCCTAAGATGCCTGCCATGGGTTTTCCCATGATTCGCATTGGGTTAAATACTCACCGTAAACTGGATGCTCTTCTGCATTGACTTCAAGCCATTCCATTGCATCTCGAACGAGTGCCTGCTCGGCATCGAGAGAAATCTCACCGCACAAGACTTTGGTTCTTAGCAAGACAAAATACGTATCAAGGACATCGCAACGGCAATAGTCATTGATCTTCCCAAGTTCCCCTTTGTCATAGAGCTCTTGAACCATATGGCCGGCAATTCCCATTTTGCCGGGCTTGCCCAGCAAATTCGCCATCAGATTGAGCCCGCCATTTAAACGGGATGCACCGTAATTCGTGACCACTTCCTGAAGGTCAAAGTGAGCCGCCTGATTGTATCGATTCCGTTTCTGCTCATAAGTTCTTGCATTGAGATTAAACCAATCGGGAATCCCAATTCCAAATCGAAATGCCGACAACTCCATCAACGGAATATCAAACGAACGACCGTTAAAACTCACAAGGGTTGGCATCTTATACTTGCGCCAACCATCCCAAAAATGCTTAGTAATTATGTGCGGACGAAACTCCGGTGAGTCCAACGTGACAATGTCGATTATTTTTAAATCCATTCCAACTTTGATCACTGCGATCGAAATTGGCAGGTGGTACGTGTATGGAATAAATTCGGACCCTGTCTGTTCGAGGCGTTCGCGGCAATAGACCTCAATCGCTTTCTCGGGAGTATAGTTTTCCGACGGGTATCGTACTTTCGAAATTAAATCTCCATCGGCCACACTTTCGATGTCAAAAACGAAATAGCTTACTGCTGGCGGTGGCATAGAACACTTACCCGTTTGGAGAATTAGAAAGTCTCATCCTATCCCACGATTGATCACTTGGAAACTAAGGAGAACAATTACGCCTGCTGAGTTTTGTTTTGTTTTAGCGAACTCGTCTAAATTTGGATAACGTGGTAAGTTTGTACTGCTTCTCAGTAAGGGTATATTTTCAAACATCAAATTCGAATTTAAATATTTGACTGCTAAAAACATGAACCAACAAAGACTTCTTGAGCGATTCCTTCAGTATGTTCAGATCGATTCCACCGCTGTAGAAGAAAGCGGGAACTACCCGAGCAGTCCCGGACAAATCGAAATTGGAAAATTGTTAGTCGAGCAAATGAAAGCGATGGGGATTGCCGACGCGGTTCAGGACCAGTGGGGCATCGTTTACGGAACCGTGAAAGGCAATCTTCCGGACGCTCCTGTCGTGGCTTTCAATTCCCACGTCGACACCTCTCCGGAAACTACCGGAAAAGGCGTCAAGCCGAACGTCATCAAAAATTTCGATGGACAAGATGTGCGTTTGACAGGTGACCCAACTAAAATAATTTCTACTGCGACCTGTCCTGAACTAGCCGGTGCAAAAGGCAAGACAATCATCACTACAGACGGCACCACTTTGCTGGGTGGCGATGATAAAGCCGGTGTCGCAATCATTATGGAACTTGCCAACTATCTCATCGAGCATCCCGAAATTGAACGAGGAGATGTTTCTATTTTCTTCACCTGCGATGAAGAAATTGGACACGGCGTCGACCACGTGGATCTTGAAAAAGTCAACGCCTCCGTCTGCTACAACTTTGACGGGGGAGGGCAGGGGGACATCGATGAAGAGACCTTTTCCGCTGACATGGCCGTCATCACATTTACCGGTGTAAACACTCACCCGGCCTATGGGAAAGACAAAATGATCAACGCAATCCGCGCGGTTGGCCACTTTTTGGCGTCGCTTCCACCTGAACTTTCACCAGAGTGCACTGACGGGAGGGAGGGATTCCTGCACCCTTACGTTCTGGACGGCGGCGTCGCAAAATCAACTCTCAAAATTTTAATTCGCGACTTTGATACATCGAAACTTAAAGACCATGCTGCAGTTCTAGAGCAAGCCGCAAGATCGGTGCAAGCAAAGTGCCCCGGCATTCAAGTGAACACGGAAATTGTTCAGCAGTATCGCAACATGGCCGACGGCTTGGTCAATGAACCGCGTGCCGTGAATTTCGCAGTCGAAGCACATCAAGCGCTAGGGCGAAGTTTTAATCGCACCATCGTTCGCGGAGGAACCGATGGCTCTCGGTTGACAGAACTCGGCCTACCAACCCCCAACCTTTCCTCAGGCCAACACAACATTCACTCACCTCTGGAGTGGGCCTGTCTCGACGAGATGATTGCCGCTGGCGAAGTTGGTATTGAAATCGTCAAACGCTGGGCACTTGCTTGATGTTCAGAAGTTACTTTTCATTCGTGAAGAGCCGCAAAAGACCGAGGGTTGTGAGCGTCATCACACAACGCCCGCTTTGAAATTTCTCTCATAGCCACCAAGCTAAACTGCTACAATGAAAAACAAGGTGGCTGAAAAATTTAGCTGCCGTTGTTTATCTTTTCGTAAACGGAACGATTTCGCGATCATGCCTCGGTGCCAAACTCGACCATCCCTTTTTTGGATTGCCACAATCATTTTGGCATGTAGTTCTGTCAGCGCGCGCGCTGACGACGATGCATTTTCAAGCCAGCAACTCGATTTTTTTGAGAATCAAATCCGTCCGCTCTTAATTCAACACTGCATCGAATGCCACGGCCCGGTTAAATCAGAAAATGGACTTCGCCTCGATTCGAGATCTGCCATCCTCTTAGGAGGCGATAGCGGTCCTGCCGCCGTCGCGGGAACACCGCAAGGCAGCATGATCATCCATTCGATCAACCACTCTGGCGATTATGACATGCCACCGAATAAAAAATTGGCTGATCGGGAAATTGCAGCCCTCAGCCAATGGGTTGCCATGAATCTCCCTTGGCCAGTAAAACAACCCGAGCTAAAGGAGCTGACTCCTGCAGAAAAAATCTACAGCCATCAGATCCGTCACTGGGCATTCCAACCCGTGACATCTCCAACGATTCCTGAAGTCAAACAACCCGCGCGCTCTGCTCTCGACCGACTGGTCCTCGCCAAACTCGAAACCAAGAACCTGGGTCTGTCTCCCCGTGCAGATCGACGCACGCTTATTCGTCGCGCGACCTTTGATCTAACAGGTTTACCACCTACCTTCGAACAAGTGGAACAGTTTGCCCAAGACACATCCCCTGACGCCTACGAAAAGCTAGTCAACCGCCTTCTCGCATCACCTGCTTATGGTGAACGCTGGGCGCGGCACTGGTTAGATGTAGCGCGGTATGCTGACACCAGCGGCTACACACTGGACAATAAAGACAACCGATATCCATTTGCGTTTACTTATCGAGACTATGTAATTGACTCGCTCAACAACGATCTTCCCTACGACGAATTCATTCGCGAACAATTAGCCGCGGACTATTTGAACGTTCCAGAAGACAAAAAATCTTTGGCGGCGCTTGGATTTATTACTGTAGGTCGAAAATACCTTGCTCGGCCTGACACCATCGACGACCAGGTTGATGTTGTAACACGTGGACTGATGGGTTTGACTGTGAGTTGTGCTCGCTGTCACGATCACAAGTACGACGCTATTCCAACGCAAGACTACTATTCGCTATACGGCATTTTCAACAATAACGAAGTCCCGAAAGAACTCCCATTACTTGGAACGCCCGAACAACGAATTCGATTCCAAGCCTATTTTGATTCTCTCGAAAATTTAAACGAGCAAATCAAAACCCTTCGAAACAAACATTACTCATTGCAATTGAGCCATATTCGCAGCAATTTCTCCGACTACATCGCTCATGTCATCGCCCCCGGACAGGCTGACTTCATTGCATCTCAGCCGTTCACAAGACTTCCGAAAACCGAAATTCAATCAAACATTGTCAAACAGTGGCGAAGCTTTTTCTCGAGAAACCGCAATGAGGCGACGGTGGTCAAGCCAACGCTTGCATTGCTGGCAATTCCCGATCACGAATTCGCTCTAAAAGCGAGACACCAAATTGAAGAATGGGCTGGCTCGCCGAAAGAGCAGGCTCCAGATGAGAAATACCTAAAACGCCTGATTGCACATCCACCAAAGGCCAAAATCGAGCTCGCCAACTTAATCGGCCAGCTCTTTTCAGAGACCGTTTCCGCATGGATTGAAGCCGGATCTCCAACACCTAACAACGGAAAATTTCCGCTCCCCAATGATGGACTTGCCAGATTAGTTTTTGCCAACAATTCACCCGCTAATTTTCCAGCTAAAGACCTTGCCAAGTACCTCAATCCAACCGCGAAAATTGAGATTCAAAATCTCGACAAACAGATTGGAGACCTCAGCAACAATCCACCCGCTGGACTTGCGCGTGCCATGGTAATCCAAGACAAAACCAAAATTAACCAAACAAGAGTGATGATTCGCGGCAATCACCACCGACACGGCGACGTCGCTCCTCGTCAGTTCGTCGCTGTTTTGAGCCCACGAGAAAATGGAAAAATCAAAAGAGAGCCCTTTCGAAATAAGAGTGGCAGACTTGAATTGGCTAACAAGATTGCAAGTCCCGACAATCCATTAACAGCCCGTGTCTTTGTAAATCGCATCTGGATGCACCATTTTTCTGAACCTCTGGTAAGTACACCCAGTGATTTTGGTATTCGCTGTTCACCTCCCGTTCAAAGCGAACTTCTGGATTATCTGGCTTCAGAATTTATGAAGAATGATTGGTCCATTAAATATCTCCACAAGACAATCATGCTTTCAGATACCTACTGCCAATCCAGTCAGGATCGCCCTCAGTGCACCCAAGTTGATCCTGAAAATACGCTTCTCTGGAAAATGAATCGCCGACGTTTAGAATTTGAATCGCTTCGGGACTCAATGCTCGCGGTGTCCCAACAACTCGATTCGCGTATGCACGGGAAACCTGAAAAATTATTTGGTCCAAATCAAAGCCGACGAAAAACGATCTACGGGGAAATCGACCGCCAAAACTTACCTGGGATCTACAGAGTTTTTGACCTGCCGAACCCCGATCAAAGCGCTGCAAAACGAATCCGCACGACGGTTCCTCAACAATCGTTGTTTATGATCAACTCGCCTTTTATTACCACACAAGCAAATCACATTATGAAAAATGTCGTTAACCACGACGTATCCCAACTCGACCAAATTAAGCAACTTTATCGCACTCTGTTTCAGCGCGAACCCACTTCACTGGAAATTGAGGTCGGTTCCCAATACATCAATTCCGCTCAACTCTCCCATGAGCCCGAAAATCTTGCTCCACTAGCGAGCTACGCACAGCTTTTACTCTGCACAAACGAATTTGAGTTCATCGATTGAGTATAGAAAATGAGCCGGCCCCACAGAGGAAAACTGTAATGCACCGCAAGAACACAAACGACTGCTCACTCAGCCGCCGCAGCCTACTGAAACGATGCGGCACGGGCTTTGCGGCCTTCGGGCTTGCTGGACTCTTGCGTGATGACCGAATGCTGCAGGCATCAACGACGACGACTGACGAAGCCCCAAATCCATTACTCTCCAAACCGCCACACTTCCCTGGAAAAGCTAAACGTGTCATTCATCTTTTTATGAATGGAGGCCCATCCCATGTCGACACGTTTGATTACAAGCCTGAACTGCAAAAACGAGATGGCCAAAAACTTCCCTTTAATTTGAAAACGGAGCGGAAAACCGGTGTCGCACTCGCCTCTCCATTCAAATTTAAGCAGTATGGAGAATCGGGAATCCATGTTAGCGAACTGTTTCACCATACCGCTCAACACATTGACGATATCGCCGTAATCAACTCAATGCACGCTGATGTCCCCAATCATGAACCGTCTCTCTTACTAATGAACTGCGGCGAGTCGCGACTGGTTCGTCCCAGCGTCGGCTCCTGGATCACCTACGGGTTGGGAACTGAAAATCAAAATCTACCGGGCTACATTGCACTTTGCCCCGGTGGTTACCCCATTAAAGATACACAAAATTGGCAATCAGCATTCTTGCCGGGCGTATTTCAGGGAACTCACGTCGATACAAAACACAATTCCATCGAAAAACTTATCGAACACGTTACCAACGCAAAACTAACTCGCGACCAACAACGTCAACAACTCAATACCCTCAATCGCTTGAACCAGATTCATCGCGAACAGACGGGGACTGACCCCGCACTCGAAGCTAGAATCCAAGCCTATGAACTTGCGTTTCGGATGCAAATGGAAGCGACTGACGTGTTTGATGTCTCCCGAGAACCGCAACATGTCCTCGACGCTTATGGTAAAGGAGTCAATGCAAGACAGCTTCTCATCGCACGAAGATTAGTTGAACGTGGAGTCCGTTACGTCCAAGTTTGGCATGGAGATGGACAACCGTGGGACAATCACGACGATCTCGAAGTCAATCATCGTCGCCTCGCCGGAGAGTGTGATCAGGGAATTGGCGCTTTATTAAATGATCTAAAACAACGAGGGTTGCTTGACGAAACGCTTGTTATTTGGGGAGGAGAATTTGGCCGCACACCCGTCGTTGAATTGCCAAAATCAGGAGCCAATTCTGGCAAAATCAATGGGCGCGATCACAATCATCATGGGTTCACGGTCTGGATGGCAGGCGGGGGAGTCAAAGGTGGACAAACTTACGGCGCCACCGACGAATTTGGATTTAAAGCAACTGAAAAACCTGTGCATGTCCACGACCTCCATGCCACCATGCTCCAACTTCTTGGCTTCAATCACAAACAACTCACCTACAGATACGCCGGACGCGACTTTCGATTGACAGATGTCCACGGGAATGTCATTCAAGATTTAATTGACAGCTAGGTTGGGTCAGCCGTATGCACGCTAGCATTTCACCAAGCTAATTTCGGCAACTGCTATTCTCACCCGCTGTAACCCCGTCGATTGGCCCAAAAATTTGGTCGTCAACTCCCTGCCGCGAGATTCATCTTTGAGATATTGCGGGGGCAGCATAGAATTTTGATCACTTGTAACCCAAGTCTCTCCCTGCATTTGCGGCCATGCAATGAGCGAGCGCATATGACGGCAAGGAAGCCCAATGTCTCAAACTGATCAAATTGAAGATGTATTTGAAACTACCCAGGAGAGCCGGCCTCCGCGCAAACGGCGCTGGAAATGGCTGATCTTGTTCGTCGTTGCCATCATTTTGATCTTTCCAAATCTTCTCGGCTGGATCGGTTTGCAACAAACAGCAATTAATTTTGTCTTGAATGACTTTAAAGGAAAGATCTCTGTCGAGCAGGCTGCATTTGGCTGGATACAGCCCATCGAACTACATAACGTGGCTGCGATCGATGAACAGGGAAATCTACTTTTTAAAACAGCCGAAATCACATCCTCCAAGCCATTGTACTCGTTCCTTTTTTCAAACGACTTGGGGACGTTTGAGATTCGCGAGCCTACCGTTCAAGTAAAATTAAGGACCGATGGTAGCAACCTGGAAGACGCACTATCGCAATATCTCCCGCTCTCCATGAGATCAAAGTCTCCTCAGACAAAGGCTCAGAACAAGAACTCACAGACTCCAATCAGCACCAAGCTCTTCCTCAACATTATCGATGGACAAGTCATCATTTCAACGACTTACTCCAACGAAGCTTGGCAACTCGACGATCTAAATGTCATTACCCAATTAAATTGCGAGACTGCTCCTTTGGTCATCGATGCCAAATGTCAAGTTACGCCCTTTGAGTTGGACAGCGAAGGCACTCCAAAAATGCTCGCACCGGGGGCGTTAGCTTTTAGTTCTCAGGTAGATCCTGGTCAGAAAGCCCTGACCTTTGAATCCATCGATTTTTCACTCAACACTCGAACGTTGCCAATTTCGATTACTACCCCGGTACTCGAACGAATTTTCGGTCCCACGGCAACGGACGGTACGCTGAGTGGAGAAATTGTCGCAACCTATCTCGCGTCGCAACAATCCCTAAATCTTGCCGTGCAACAAATTGACATTCGGGATTTTGGATTTGCCTCACCCAACTTACTTGGAACCGACCAACTCATAGCAAGCAGCATTACGGCTCAAGGCGGGTTGTTACTTTCGCCTTCGGCTGTGGTCGGCCAGCAATTTAAAATCCAGAGTGACTTAGGGACAATTCGGGCCAATGGAACGCTCTCCGTTCAACAATTGAACCAACTCACGCAAACAGGCCAGCTTCCAAGTGAGCCGTTTGAGCTAGACGGAACAATCGACTTGGCCAAGACGATTCAAATGCTACCCGCCACGCTTCAGCTTCACGACGATTTGATCGTTAACTCTGGAAAACTGACGTTCCAGGCTGGCAGCCAATTCGAGAACAACGCCAAACGCATGGTCGTCAATATGGACGCCGCTAATTTGAATGCAATTCGGGGCGGGAAGGCGTTTACCTGGGCAAAGCCATTTCGACTTGTGGGAACGATTGAAGAATCAAAAAATGGTTTGGCGATTAATAATATACTTTGCACGACGGATTTCCTTACAATTCGTGGAAATGCCGATACCAGAACCGGGGTTTTCAACGCCAACGGCGACCTTGAAAATTTTACCCAACGCTTGGAGCAATTCATCGACCTGAAAGGGTGGAAATTTGCCGGCTCACTCGCTGGTAAATTTGGTTGGCAATTTGAAGATCCCTCCAGTCAACCTTCCCTCAATACCGAAACAAATTCAGTTTTAATCAATGGTGAATTCAATATCACACAGCCATCGATCTCAGGGCCGGACTTCCCCTTGTGGCAACACAGGGTTTTGGACCTTACCGCTTCCACCGCATTGAACCCCCATTCCATCAAAGCAATTGGGCTGGATCGCGCCAATCTTGAACTACGATCCGGAAAAGAAATCTTCAAGATCGAACTCGCGGAACCCTGCAAAGATCTGTTCCAGCAAAACGTCTGGAAAGCAAATTGCCAGATTGCCGGCCCTGTTGCCAACTGGCTGACAGAATTGAGCAGTTTTGTCGATCTGCGCGGCGCACAGTCTGCGGGGGAACTTGGAATGAGTTGCAGCGCGACGATTGCCAATGAAAAAATCGAGCTTCAGGATATCAACTATCGCATCGACGATCTCTTTTTCAATGGTTTCGGGGTTAAATTAAACGAACCACAAACCGTTGGAAATGGATCATTAACTTATCAAATTGCGACTGGAAATATTGCGATCGAAACAGCAACAGTTTCTAACAAAACCGTGATCGCGGAAAGTAAAGACATTCGAATTTCGTTCCCCGGTTATTTGCAAGTCGAGGGAAGCGTCGATTTTAGCGGCGATGTACATCGTATTGCAGATTGGTTCGAACTCTCATCAACTCGCGACAGTATTTTCTGGTACGGGGGGCTCCAAGGCACGGCACTTTTGGGTTCCAACGAAAATGGGATCGGATGTCGAATCAATTCAACCATCAGCGGCCTTTCTCTGCATCGACAAGTAGAATTCGCAATCAAGCAAGCCCAGCCGGGACCCAATGGACAAATACTGCCAGCAGGCCATGTTATAAGGCAATGGCAATCGGTCTGGCAGGACTCAAAAGTTGACCTAATGGGCGACATTTCGCTGGCACCAAATTTTGATGCAATAGGATTCCAAAACGTCAAACTTGAATCCGCAAGTCTCTACGCAACACTCAATGGTGCAATTCATGATCTAAAAAATACCATGCAAGCCGATCTCGCCGGCACTTGGAAACCGGGTTGGGACAAAATAAATCAAGCCTTTCAATCCAACTTCGACGGTCTGTTCGAGTTATCTGGAAACGACCTTGATCAGTATGCCATCCAAGGCCCCATTTTCGAACAAGTAAATACAACCTCAGGTCCAACAAGCCAGCTGTCTTCTAATCTTCAAGCAACGGCAAACCTACACTGGGATACAGGAAAGCTCTTGGGGATTCCAGTCGGTGCCAGTAAATTAGATTTCGTGCTTCAGCAGAAAATTGCTGACCTGCGAACCGCTGGAATTCCTTTTGCCAACGGTTCCATTCAGTTGAACCCAAAGATGGATCTGCGCGGTGAAGAACCAATTATTCGAATGACGCCCACCCGGGTAATCGACAGCGTCGCCTTGGATTCTGAAACAGCACATCAATGGCTAAGCTACGTCGCCCCAATGATGGCCGATTCGACCTCAGCTGAAGGTAGTTTTACAGTTGACATTGGTTCGGCTGCGATTCCCGCATTTAACCCTTTGGGAATGGAGCTTTCTGGAACTATTCACCTTTCAGATTTGCAAGTTGGGGCAAGCCCTATGACAAGGCAGTTGATCCGCACAATTAAACAACTGCGAAATGTAATGAAACCAAATTTAACCGAAACCAACATAAACGATTGGATTCGGATGAGCCCTCAGTCGGTGCCGTTTGTCGTCAAAGACGAACGCATTTATCACGAAACAATGATCATCCAGCACAAAGATTTTGTTTTTCAAACCAAGGGTAGTGTTGGGTTTGATCAGACACTCGACATGATTGCTGAAATCCAAATTGCCGACGACTGGATCGAAGGAAAACCACTCCTTGCGGGACTACGAGGACGCTCTATTTTGATCCCGGTTCGGGGAACCGTTGCCAACCCCTTGTTCGATAAGAATATAATCAAACACTTTTCGCAAAACCTTGTTAACAAAGCAACCGGTGGATTACTGAATGAAAAAATTCAACGACAAAGCGACAAGTTATTTGGCAAAATTGGAGAAGGACTGGGAATTCCCCCTGCCAATCAACCCGGCATCAATAACCAACTGAACTCCCCCAACAACTTCGATCCTTATCAGCTTGAGGAAAAAATCCAGGGCGAATTAATTAAAGGAATTGGAAATTTGTTTGGCAAGTGATCCTTATTAACAAAACATCTAAACCACTGCTTTTCTATTCAGTTACCCCTAATTGGTGAATTGATAGATTCGCATCTCTTGGTAATCGTCTAAACTAATTCGGTGATTCCACGGCGTTGGCGATCGCTCCGTTCACTCTTTCCCAGAAGAGGCAAATGTGAAATTACACTTCCTTGGCACGACGGGATACCACCCAAACAACCAACGGCAAACCGCGTGCCTGATGCTTCCCGAACTGGGTCTAATATTTGACGCAGGTACCGGAATATTTCGCGCCCGCGATTTAATTCAGACAGACACACTCGATATTTTCCTAACCCATATTCATCTGGATCATTGCGTTGGACTTACATTCCTCTATGACGTTCTTTATCAAAAAGAAATGCAGCGAGTGACTGTTCATCTCGCTGAAGACAAAATTGAAGCGATTGAGAAACACCTTTTTAGCGAATCGCTATTTCCCGTCAAACCAAATTTTGATTTTCAACCACTTTCCGATCACCCGGTGACACTTAACGATGGGGCTCAGTTGCTCGCGATCCCTTTGGAGCACCCCGGCGGCGCCCACGGTTTTCGAATCGACTGGCCTGACCGATCTTGTGCCTACATTACTGACACCACCGCATCGGTTGATGCGAATTACGTGGGGGCCATCGGAAATGTAAAGACACTGATCCATGAGTGTTACTTTCCCGATGGTTGGGAGTCCAAAGCAAAACTAACAGGGCACAGTTGCCTCACTCCGGTTGCGGAAGTGGCCGCAAAAGCCAATGCAGATCGACTTTTTCTCGTACACGTCAACCCGCTTGATGAATCTCCACAACCCCTCGACCTCGAATCCGTGAGCCAAATCTATACACCCATCACCGTCGCAAAAGACCTGATGACGATCGACATCTAGTGTCGTTGCTATTTTGCTCTTAGAGTCTCCCCACAGTCGGCTAGAAAAACTCACCCTACCTTGACTGATCCTCTCCAGAGAACACGTCACCTACTCAGTAATCAGACGCTCAACGGCCTTGGCCCCACTTTCGATACACGCCGGAATGCCAACGCCGCGGTAACTATTCCCTGCCAATTCCAGACCTTGATGATTCGCCGTTAATTCTTCAATTCCATCGACTAAATCTCGATGACCCATATGATACTGCGGCATGCAATTTCGCCAACGAATGACGCGATTCAGCTCTGGTTTACCTTGAAATCCAACGGTCAGCCGTAATTCTTCGATTGCCATTTCTATCAATTGCTTATCGTCTAAGTCCACCAATTCACGCCGCAGCGCACCGCCGATAAAACAGCGGATCAAGACCTTTCCATCAGGGGCGCGACCTTCAAATTTATTGCTTCCAAAACTCGTCGCGATCACGTCTCGGTTGAGCACTGAAGGGACAATGATTCCATAGCCTGAAAATTCCTGACCAAGTTGCTCTCGATCAATACCTAAAATAACGACAGCGGAACTCGCTGCCTCTATTTTTGCTAGATCTTCTGCAAGCTCCCTATCGACCGAATGCAGTAAACGCCCACTGATTTTCGCCGACGTAGCCAAAACCAATCCTTCGGTCTCTAATTTCTGAGCCGGTTTGGAATCAGAACCGCCTGTAGTGATTTGCCACCCCGCACCAACTTTAGCCACCGACTCCACGTTCGAGTTGATTTGAAAATCTACTTTTGGCAATGACTCCATAATCCAGCGAATTAATTCACTAATCCCTTGCTTAGGTGCGCGAAACATTCCGTACCTCGCCCCACTAGCCTCTCTCTGAATTGCCTTGCCCTTCGCAACTCGGCCCGCCTGAATCAAACTTCCATGCAGTTTTTCCATCGCAACAAACCTGGCCATTGTCGCTTGCATGCTCAGCTTTTCAGGATCAGCAGTGTAAATTCCACCTACCAGCGGCTGGATCAAAGTCTCATAAACTTCGCGACCAAATCGACGCGTGGCAAAGGAAAGTAAACTCTCATCTTGAATCCAGTCATTGGGAGCGATCTTTTCTTCCGCCTGAAATCGCTCTTTCGCGGCCGCCGATAGTAACGGAGTAGCTAAGATTGAGTCCAAATCGCTTGGCAGCATCAAAGAAAGACCACGGGGAACTGGATGAATGGTGTCATCGGTTGCGACGTAAGCCCGGTCGTCTATCGGAATCGTCTGCAACAGCTCGTCGGTTTTCCCAAGATGTTCACAAATTTGAATCGCCGATTTTGGATCCGTCGTAAACATATCCGCACTGTGTTCGATCAAATAGCCTTCGGTCGATTCCGTCTGAAGCACTCCACCCCAAAGCCCACTCGATTCAAGAACCGTAATTTGGGCGTCCGGCATTGCTCGTTGCGCGAAAAATGCAGCCGAAAGTCCTGTAATCCCCCCGCCCACGATCGTGATGTTTTGTGATTTCATATTTATTTAAATCGACTAGCAGCAAAATGAACCGGCGAGATATGAGGAGTTTCGCCCAACATCAGTTCCTTGATCAACTGGCCGGTTCCGGTTGCCATACTCAATCCAAGCATGTTGTGGCCAGCCGCGATCCAGACATTATTCATCGCTGGACTTCGGTCAATAATCGGCTTCCCGTCCCAAGTCATCGGCCGCCAGCCAAACCACTCTTCTTCGATTGGATCACAAAAGGGTTCGTGAAGATATTTTGCCGCAGCCGATTTTAACAACTCCATACGTCGCGGCGGAATCGTTGTGTCATATCCCGTAAATTCCATCGTCGATCCAATTCGATATTTTGACTGCATCGGCGTGATCGCGACATGACTATCCTCAAAAATAATTGGTATTTTAGGCATCAACTTAGGTCTCGGCATCGTCAACGAATACCCTTTGCCAGGCTCGATCGGAATCGACATTCCTAAATGGTGATTCAAAAAAGGCGTCATCGCCCCGGTAGCCACAACAAAATGATCCGCTTCCAGTTCACGTCCGTTGGATAGAACCGCCTTCGCATCCCCCTGGTCTCTCTCGAATTGCTGAACAGGAAAATCTTCAAGAATTGAAACGCCTAAACTCAGCATTTTTTCGCGCATTTGGGATAACAATTTATCCGGCCGTAAATGACAGTCTCCCTCATAATGCCATCCACCTCCAAACCCTGACTTAATAGCCGGTTCTAATATCGTCAACTGGTGACCATCATAGGGTGTCGCCGCCACCCCAAAATTTTGCCGGATGAGCCCATCCATTTTGCCAAAATTAAGAAACGACTCTTCGTCATCAAAAACAAACAGCAGGCCTTTTTCCTGCCACTCACAGTCAATGTTTTCATTCGCAATCAACTGCTGATACAACCGCTTAGAGGATTGCAACAATTCATGTCTGCCTCTGCCGGCGGCCATCATGTCCCGATGATTGCACCGCAATGAAAAATTCCAAAACCACTTCACAAAGTTCATTTCAAACCGCGGCTTCACCGCAAACGGTGAATTTGATTTCAACATCGCTTTGAGCGTTTTTAATATTGCTCCGGGCTGGCAAAGCGGGAACACATGGCTCGGGGAAATGTAGCCGCAATTACCGTGTGAGCATGCAGCACCGTATTTATCGCGATCCACGATCGTCACTTGACAACCCGCTTTAATCAGATTCCAAGCACACATCGCGCCAATGACGCCACCGCCGATGACGACAACACGATCACCCTGGCCAGCTTTCATGAGGGTATTCCCATCCTAAATGGATCATCCGAGTCGAGAATTAATTCCGCCTCTCCGCAAATATACGCTTCCCCCTCAATCGTCGGAATAATACTCTCAGATTCTTCATCGTTTCTAAAGGAACCTGAAAATACCGTCCCAAGAATCCCTTCTTGCCGCCAAATCTCGCCTGGAGCTAACAGACCATCGGCTGCCAAACAGGCGAGCTTAGCGCTGGTGCCCGTGCCACAGGGAGACCGATCGTAAGCTCCGCCCGGGCAAAGAACAAAATTCCGACTGTGGTTGAACGGATTTTGAGGTTGAGTGAATAGTTCGACGTGATCGATCGGCCCATCGCTGCCCCCAATCCCCTCGATTTCGAGAGTCTTCATAATTCGCTTGGTGACTTTTGTCAGGTGGCCTGCGTTTGAAACACGCAATTCTTCCTGTGAGTTTTTGACTAGGAAAAACCAATTTCCACCCCAGGCTATATCACCAATCACTTGGCCGTACTCTGCAACATCAATAACTACGTCACGACGAAGGCGGTAACTGGAGACATTCTCGACGGCAACTCGACGATCGTTTGTAAAACTCGCCGTAACCACCCCAACGGGCGTTCCAATGCGATGCACCCCCTGATCAACAATTCCCAGGTGCCGAAGGGTCGCCATCAGCCCAATCGTGCCATGACCGCACATTCCTAGATAACCGGCGTTATTAAAGAAAATCACATCTGTGGTGCAGGCGGGATCTTGAGCCTGAATCAAGAGCGCACCCACCCAAACTTCTGACCCCCTTGGTTCATTGACGACCGCACTGCGAATCCCGTCAAATTGTTCCCGAAAAACCGTAACTTGCTCTGCCAGCGTTCCACTACCGAGATCAGGCCCGCCGGCTACGATAATCCGCGTCGGTTCACCACCGGTGTGCGAGTCGATAACTTTAATTCGTTGAATCATAGAAACATCAGATTCTGGACTTGGGCCGGCAGTGACGGTTTCAGTAGCCGACGGAGAATGTTAGCCTATTCTATTCGTGAACATCCGCTGCGGGGAGATGCTCTTTGGTTGGATTCCCAATTACTTGAGAAGTAGTCCTTAAAACCAAACCGCCATCCTTTTCCCGCAGCTTTCGTTTTCTTAAAACGTTCTATTATTTTTATTTACTTGAGATATATCATGGCGACACACCAAGTTTTAATTGCCGGAGAATGGCGAGATTCCGATGCCACACAAACATTTCAAGCAAGCGATCCACGGGCCGCAACTTTAATTCCTGAAGACTACCCCGTCAGCAGTTGGGCCGAATGCGAAGCCGCCCTCGATGCTGCTGGAACTGCCTATGCTCAACTTCGAGAAATGACCGGTGAGACAATCGCAGCCTTCCTCGAGGCTTATGCCGCTCGGATCGACGCTCGATCCGAGGAAATTCGGACAACCGCTGCCCGTGAGACCGCCCTACCTGCCGATACGCGACTGGTTGGAGAACTCGCCCGAACGACTGGCCAACTTCGCGCCGCTGCCTCGGCAACTCGCTCATCAGCCTGGCAAATGCCAATTATTGATTCCGCAAACAACATCCGATCCTGCTTCGCACCACTCGGCCCGGTTGCTGTCTTTGGCCCTAATAATTTCCCGCTCGCATTTGGAAGTATTTCAGGCGGGGATTTTGCTGCGGCTATTGCAGCAGGAAATCCGGTAATCGGAAAAGCAAATTCAATGCATCCCGGCACAACCCGTCTACTCGCCGAAGAAGCACAGCACGCGGCCGAAGAAACAGGAATGCCCGCAGGCACCGTCCAGTTGATTTATCGCACCTCGCACGCCGATGGTGAGAAACTAGCTCGTGATCCGCGGCTTGCTGCCATTGGTTACACCGGCAGCCGAAAGGCTGGATTGGTGTTAAAGAAAGCTGCTGATTCGGTTGGTAAACCGATCTATCTTGAGCTTTCGTCAGTTAATCCTATCGTCATCTTACCCGGCGCTCTAACAGAGCGGGGAGAGGAAATCGCAAGCGAATTAACGGGAAGTTGTTTGATGGGATCTGGTCAATTCTGCACCAACCCTGGACTTATCATCGTCCAAAATAATGCCGATGGAAAACAGTTTATCGAATCAGTTGCCACCCAATTCAGCGAGCAACCGGTTGGCACGCTGTTTTCCCTTTCCGGACAAAACGGGCTTCAATCGGCCATCGAAACCCTTACGTCCGCAGGTGCCACTCTAGTTTGCGGAGGAACAACAGGAGGTGGCGAAGGCTACTCATTCAGCAATACTGTGTTGAAAGTCGATGGATATCAATTTCTCTCCCACGCTGAGCAACTCCAAACCGAAGCATTCGGCGGCTCCACACTTATTGTTGTCAGCGATTCGATCGAACAGACCCAAACGATCATCCAAGCACTCGAAGGAAATTTGACAGGCTGCGTCTATTCCGCCAGCGACGACACGGATGATGGGCATTATGACCAAATCGCACCAGAGCTCCGCCAGCGAGTCGGACGGCTTTTAAACGACCAAATGCCTACAGGAGTCGCAGTATCTGCCGCAATGAATCACGGTGGTCCCTTCCCAGCGACCGGGCACCCTGGATTCACCGCCGTCGGAATGCCAGGGGCAATCACGCGATTTGCAATGTTGCAGTGCTTTGATAATGTCCGTTCGCACCGCCTTCCCGCCATTCTTCAGGACTCCAATCCTAACCAAGCTTGGCGGTTAATCGACGGTCAATGGTCTCAAGGCGATGTCCCAGCCACTCCGGCAGACTGACCTCTGTTCCAGAACAACAAGAGTCTGAACAACATCCAACTGAATCGCGTGGGCGGGCAACCAGGCCAACCGGACAATAGTCGTTCTGGGCCTAACCCTGGAATGTCCGCCCCGGCCAATTTTCCCACCAGTTTTTGAACAACCGGTATTGGGATTCGATAAAATTCTTTTGACTCGGACTCAAGAAATCGCATTCATTAAAGTGATGTTCATATTCCGACTCTCCATTAAGTACCAACAGGTACTTGTAGAAAAGGACCAAATCTGGACCTTCGTCGTAGGTCGATAGCACAAACAAAGCGTCATTGAGTTCTTGAGCCAAACGCCTTGCCTCCACATTACCCGACGCTGCATGTTCGCAAAGCGAAACAAAATGCAAAACAACTTCAGGAATAGCATTTCCAATTCCAGTGATTGCTCCCACGGCACCACAATTCACATAACCATGAAAAACCTGGGTATCAACTCCGACCATCAACTTCAACGCCTCATCAGCGCCCGTGATGTGTTCGGCAGCGTAACTTAACGAAGCACCTCCACCGAATTCCTTAAATCCAACCAGGTTGCTAAACTCTCGGCGCAAATCGAAAAATAGATCTGCTTTTGTCTCAAAACCATAATAAGGACTGTTGTAAATCACGGCAGGAACCTCAGGTGCCGCGGCAAGAATCGCCGCAAAGTGATTTCGCTGGGCTGTAGGCGACGTACCCCGAGAGAGGACGCGCGGGATGACCATCAATCCACTCGCGCCAACCGATGCCGCATGGATAGTGTGATCTACGGCAGAACGAGTGTTCATGGCGCCCGTTCCAACCACCACAGGAACCCCGGCTTCGCAAAGTCGCGCGACGCCCATTTTTCGCTGGTCATCCGTCAATAAAGGCCAATCGCCCATGGAACCACAGTAGACTACGCCTTGCATGCCGGCAGTCATCATTTGCTGCCCCTTGCTGACTAAAGCATCAAAGTTTGGCTGACGATCGGCTCTGCAGGGAGTCATCAATGCAGGAATACAACCGCTAAAAATTTGTGTGTCCATCGAAAAGCGCCGGAAGTAGTTGGAAAAAAAGACAAGGTTGATTGTATCTGAGGAAAACCAAGTCACAAAGGACAGAACTACTGACAAAAATTAGACAATGAAGAACATCGCTCAACCTGTTTGCTTCCAGTCAGCTGTTTTTAATTTCAAACTCTAAAGAAGCATTCATAAATAATGATGAAAGCTGCCAAGGCAAGCAGAAACCACGCAAAAATACGTTTAAGTCTCTCCCCTTCCAACTTTTGCGACCACCAAGAACCGATCATGACTCCGGTTATCATCAAAATTGAAAATTGAACCAAAAATAGATACTCCATCTCGCTGCCGATGCGAATCAAATCGCCACCAAAGAATCCAACGAACGATTTGAAAGCTACGATGGATAAACTGGTGCCAACCACCGTTCTCATCGGCAGCCCAAAAAATATTATTAATAAGGGAACAATCAATACACCACCACCGGCCCCGGTAAATCCGGGCACAATACCAATCAGCAGGCCACCAACAGCCAGTGAAACATAGTAAGCAAGGGACTTTTTGGCTTTAAAATCCGTTTTTTGACTCGCCGGTTTGCCAATGAACCCGAGCAACGTTGCCGATGAGAGAACAATCAGACCGGCAAAAATGGACAAGACAAAAATCTTTTTTGAAACCAACAGCGAACCAATCGTAAACAAATGGTCTGGCACAATGTCGAATAGCCACAACCGCACAATTAAGTTCCCAGTCGCCACTGGAATTCCCAGCGCAATGACTGTCGGAAAGTCGATGATTTTTTGTCGGATCCGCGGCGCGACACCAACCAGAGCAGTAATACCGACAAGTATCGTCGTGTAAGCCGTGGCAAATTTGAGATCAAAGTGCAGCAGGTAAAGCATCGCCGGCAGCAACAGCGACCCGCCACCTCCAAACATGCCCATGACAATGCCGACTAGCATCCCCATTAAGTAGCCGAGAATTGTTTCAATCATTACCGTCCTGCCATTTATATTCCGCGCCACCAGCGTTATTCGAGCGAGATCATTTCAATCCCATCGGAATTTAAATCGCCTCTGTTGATTAGATTTTCTCCAGTCTAACCCGTTCGATCGCTTTCGCACAACGTCGCCTAAGCATACCCGCCATCAAAACTCCGGACGTCAGATTGATCCAACTCGAATCAAAATTGACTGGAAAATCGCGTCCAAGAACGTTACGCTATCCTTCGGACAAAAGACGCGATGAACACCAACTCGCTCGTCGACCGCCAAGCATAGAGTCGATCAATGATACATCACACACTCGTATTCTAATTTCAATCGATTGCCCAAAACTCAATCGCCCTGCTCAAAAACCAAAAACCCATGAAATACCACGCTTTAAGTTACTTTAACATTAAAACTGCTTTGTTAGGCATGCTTTTCGTTGCCTTCGCCTTAACCACCACGGCGGAATCCCAAACCAAAGAACGTCGGTACTTTCTGGGGAAAGATTCCCAGCGTGTCGCGGGAACGCCTCAGGGAACCGTCACGGAATACCAATGGCTTGATAGTAAAATCTACCCGGGAACCAAGCGGCGATATTACGTATACGTCCCAGCACAATACGATGCGAGTCAGTCGACAGCGTTAATGGTGTTTCAAGACGGTCATGCCTACATCAACGAAAATAGCGAGTATCGCGCGCCAATTATTTTTGACAATCTGATACATCGTCAAGAGCTACCCGTCATGATTGGTGTATTTATTGACCCCGGTCACTTAAAAGATGCATTGCCAGAAAAGCGAGGCTGGAAACCAAAGGCTGAAAATCGCAGCGTCGAATACGATTCACTGAGTGATACCTATTCAAAATTTGTTCTCGAGGAAATACTTCCCGAGGTTGAAAAAAATTACAACATCACAAAAGACCCCTTGGGGCGCGGAATTTGTGGAGCAAGCAGTGGAGGCATTTGTGCATTTACGGTTGCCTGGGAAAGACCTGACCAATTCAGCAAAGTTCTCAGCCACATCGGAAGCTTCACCAATATTCGCGGCGGTGATCGCTATCCGGGACTCATCCGAGCAACCGATACCAAGATGATCATGCCAGCTCCGGCAACCATCGAAGACTCTGACTCCGCCCAAGACACAGACTCCACCAAAGAACCCACCAGCGGGCAAGAGGCTCTACCGCAACCGTTACGAATCTATCTCCAAGATGGCAGCAACGATCTGGACAACGAGTATGGCAACTGGCCACTGGCTAACCAGCAAATGTTTGCAGCACTCAAGTTCAAAAACTACGACGTTAAATTTGACTTCGGAGAAGGTGGCCACAACGGTAAACACGCTGGGTCAATTTTTCCAGACGCACTCCGCTGGTTGTGGCGGGATTACCCAGGCGTCATTCCAAAATTGTCAATTATGCCAAGCCAGCAAACCGCGGCGTGGGCCGTTAAATGGTGGATGCCAAGGCACGAAGCCAAATTAGCTCAACGGAAAGCTATGGAAAAAGTTGACTTGCTGATGATTGGTGACTCGATCACTCATGCCTGGGAAGATAAAGGGCTCGAAACATGGAATAAATATTACGCCAATCGAAATGCCCTTAACCTTGGATTCAGCGGAGATCGCACGGAACATGTCATTTGGCGTTTCCAAAATGGCGCTATCGACGACATCTCTCCAAAACTCGCGGTAGTTATGATCGGCACCAACAATACTGGGCACCGCAAAGAAACTCCGCGACATACCGCTTTGGGAATCAAGAGAATCATTGATGAAATCAAAATGCGCCTGCCGTCAACCAAAATTTTACTTCTGGATATCTTTCCTCGGGGAGCAGACAAAGAAAACGAATTCCGAATGATCAATTCGAAGATCAACGATCTCATTAAAAATTACGCAAATGATGATTCCGAAATCTTCTTCCTAAGCATTGGCGACAAATTTCTTCAGGAAGATGGAACACTTCCAAAATCAATTATGCCAGACCTGCTTCACCCCAATAGTGAGGGGTATCAAATCTGGGCGGAGGCGATGGAGTCGACAATTGAAAAACTACTCAACACCGATGATAAATAGTATCGCCAGCGGAGAATCTTTGCCGATCTGTGTCGCCTCAAAAATGATGACTACGTTTCTACCCCAATAACAACAAATTAAACTGATTTAAACGATGATAAACCAAACTATGAATTATCTATTTATCTTTGCTATGGCGACCGCACTCTGCTTTGGCAATTCGACAGAAACACAAGCCAAAATACTTACCGCCGAAGGTGAAAATAAAGCAGACCAAGAATACTACGAAATTCGGATTTATAAAATCTTCGATTATGAAAAACAGCAAATTGCTGAGAACTATCTCAAAACTGCTCTTATCCCAGCACTCAACCGAATGGGAGTTGACCGCGTCGGAGTGTTCAGCAACCTAGCAGACGAGAACGATCATTCCCTATTTATGCTCATCCCATTTTCTTCTATCGACCAGTTCACCAACATGAACCAAACTCTTGCCAGAGATGCTGATTACAAGGCGAAGGCGGCCTCCTATTTTAAACGCAACAAAAAGACCGCGGTGTACCAACGAATCGAAAGCAGGTTCATGAAAGCTTTCGAAGGGATTCCTGTTTTGGAGACTCCCAAATACTCTCTCGAAAAGAAAAATCGTCTGTTTGAACTTCGACTCTACGAAAGCCCCACTGAAGACCATGCTCGTCGAAAAGTCAAAATGTTCAACGAAGGGGAAATCGATATTATGCGAGACGTCAAACTCGCACCGATCTTCTTTGGTGAAACACTCATTGGCCCCGATGTCCCGAATTTGGTTTACATGCTATCAGGAACAGACGAAACATCGCATGGACAACACTGGAAGGATTTCCTAGCCCATCCAGAATGGATTCGGATCAAGGAAATTGAAGAATATAAAGGCACAGTCTCATCGATTAAGAAATGGATGCTCACGCCAACCTCCTATTCTCAGCTTTAAAGTCAATTGTGAATTCAATTCGATTAGCGCAAGCAAATCGTCTTTTACTTTGTCTAATTGGCAAACTCCAAAATAATGTGACGCAGCGGATCTCAACATGAACAATAGCACCTTCGAAGTCGTCGAATTTTCAGAAGCAGGTGAAAGACTTAACACGGAGTCAGTGGAACGAGCGGAGTTTGAAGGAGCGCATCAAGATTATTTTTTCAACAAATTTCTTCACCTTTCAGGCGACCTCGAACTTCCCTTAGAGGATCGCTTGCCCGGCGAGAACAATGCACTGGAGTACCGAATCGGATCGGATCGAAACGGAGCCTACGTGCTCTACTACTTTCACGACGAAGTGATCTTTGCATCTTTAATTCTTAGTGGCACTGACCACGAAACTGAAACTGAATTAATGCAGGTTTTCAAGTTTCTGTTGCTCGATACTGACGATCTTGACGAGCCCACTGAAGAAGAGATTGATGAAGTCCTCTCATCCGAGGAGTTTGATTTTTCCCAGACCGAGTCGAGACCTGCAGTGTTCGAAGTTCAATTAACAGGCCCGGAAGATGGCGAGACCCCGCTTGATCATGTCAGGCAAATGAATCGCACCCTAGGCGCTGCTTTCTTCAAATTAGATCGCCCTAGCCAGCATTCTGGTCAATAAATTCTTTGATTAAAGTACGCGGAATGATGTAGGATCGCGTGCGACTGAATCGAGAAATATTCACCCCCAGAAAATTTCCATCAATATCAAACACAGGACCACCACATTGCTCTGGTCGCAGGTTGGCATCGTGTGAGACAACTCGACTAAACCCGTCCCTCCGGACGCTCTTGCCTCCAATGAAACTATCAGCGATGTGCCGGGACGCTACATCAGGCCGCTTTCCGAGTATCACCTCTTTAGTAATTTCCTGTCCATCCCTACGGACGGTGACATCGATTCTGCTGTTAACATCTTGATTCGAAAGAAAGCGAAAAACGTCGTTTTGCTGACGCACGGTTTTATCGCCAAGCTTTAAAACGACATCACCTGATTGGAAACCAGCCTTTTTTGCAGCTCCATTTTGAACCCTTTCAAAAACAACTGAATTATCCCGGCTACCAATCACAACTCCTAAATAACCTCCGCTGACTCGAGTACGAGGAACGGCAAAGAAATTAGATCCCCAAGTGCTGATGGTACCGTCGCCCTTGGCATCCGGAACCAATAACAATCGCCCGGGCTGCTCTTCCAAATCACCCTTAATTCGACTTAAGTCAATTCCACCGACATCCCGAAAGTCAACTTGCAGCAAGACCAAATCATTCTTGGAATCCCGGGCAACCACTTCTGCCTCCAGACTGCTGCCATCGCTTAATTGAACTCTCGGTTGAGTTCCCACAAGCGTGCTTTTACTAATGAGATTGCCGCGACCCTTTCGATAGATCCGCGTTCCCCAGACTGTCTGAGACTTTTGGTTTAATTGACTCTTTATAACGACTTGCGAATTGTCAAGTTTCGCTTCGAGCAACTTAAAGACCTTTGAAAAGTCTTTCAATTCGGGATAAGTTTTCGGCTTTTCTAGACCTTCGGATTCCGTGAGATTCAACTGAATCGACTTTCGCTTTTGGTCGCGAAGAATGGAGAATTCCACCTTGCTTTCACCTGAGGTTCGCAAAGAAACCAGCTTATCATAAATCGATTTTGCCGAGCTTACTTTCTTGCCAGAGATCGCCTGAACAATGTCATTAACTTTCAATCCAGAAGTTTGAGCTAATCCACCATCAACAAGTTTAATGACCTTAACACCTTTCGATTCACTCTCTCCTCGAAAGCCAAGTTTAGGCAAGCTCGGCCAGCCATTAATCATAAAAATCTCTGGTGTTTTCAACTGTTCCCAGTATTGCTTGAATGAGTTAATAGGAACATCATAATTCTGCTTGGTGTCTCTACGAATGTTACTGTGAATCCCGATGACCCGCCCATCAAGATCGACTAACGGACCTCCCGAATCGCCTGGCTCCATGACCGCAGTTGTTTCAATCATCCCCTGATTCGTCGTCACTGGACGAGTGACATAACCAAAACGAATTACCGAACCTCGGTTTTTATCGTAGGTGCCGGGATAACTAATACTGATGCAGGGTTGATTGGTGAGCAGCGAAGCCGAATCTCCGAGTTCAGCCACGGGCAAACGCGTTGGCTTCTCAATCTTCAACATCGCCATGTCAACACGCTCGTTTGCACCAAGACCTTTCGCCCGAAGCTCCCGCCCGTCAGCTAACAAAATCTTGTATCGGCGATTTGGCTTTACCGCGTGGCCAGCCGATAGAACAATCCCGTCGGAGCTGACGATGACACCACTAAAAACCATTCCACCATCATTGATGGCAACTGATGCAGGCACTACCTTTTTAACGGCTGACATAATTTGAGCCTGAAGATCACTAACATTCAAATCTTCAATGGCAAAGCAAGAAGCCGTCGACAACCAAAAAATGGCGAAAATCAGTAGTGGTCGCCTGCTGAAAACAAATTTAGAACGCGGCATCTTTATCGCCTTATCTGAACGCCTATTTAATTGTGTATGACTGTTGAAAAAATAGCCCATCTTGCATCAGTAATCAAATTTTTTCCCCGAGTCGCGAACCGTTAACCGCAAACCGTCCACTTCAATACACACAATGCCGTCAACCGACACTCTGTTTGAAAAAAAACGAGAGATACTAAAGGATTCAACGCATATCAACAAACTCTTTGAAACCCGCGTGCCTGCAGGCAACTGATATTCCTTTTCAGTGCATCCCTCAGATTGGTTAAGCTTGACCAATCACCAACTTACGATTCGGCTAACGCTCCCCCAAGCAATACAGCCACTCCTGCCGGGCTCCTCCACGATTTACCGCGACCCTCGCATAGAGCCTTCCCCCACAAACCACCTGAGAGGCGAAGGCCTCATCACCTAGCTGATTTCGCGCGATTTCCTGGTATCCATCGGCTTTTGCCTCAACAACAACAGTCTCACCGTTCTCGGCGGTAAAGTATAAATTTTGACCAACAAGGATTGGCGAGGCGCTGACAGCCACACGACGCTTACTAAATTTTTGTTTCCACATTTCATTACCGTCGTTTGCCCTCCAGCAGTACAAAACCCCGTTGTCGGCATGAGCGAATACGAATCCCTCAAAAGCAAGCATTGATTGCTCGTACACTTTCGCTGGATTATCCCATAGCTTATTACCGTTGCGAGCATCAATGCCAAGGGTCTGCCCACCTGGAAATCCACCGCTCGCGAATACCCGTTCCTTATCCCAAACCATCGTTCCGCACGTCACTGCCCAATTCGCTTTTGTTGTCCAAATGGAATCGCCTGTCTCCGGATCGTAACTCGCTACTTTTCCGCCACCGCTAATGAGTAATTGCTGGCGGCCCGCAACCTCAGCAATGACTGGCGTGGAATAACTGCTAACGCCAGTTCGGTCAATTCGCCAAACCTCGTTCCCTGTTTTGGTGTCATAGGCAACGATCGCAGACTTGACTTTATTTTCATTGGTGACAATCACGCGGGCGCCATCCACGATCGGTGTGGATCCGTATCCGAATGGGTAGGTCGGGGAGTATTCCCCAACGTCATTTTTCCAAAGCACCTCGCCATCAAAATCAAGGGCACTGAGGTGTATGTTACCGTGATGGCAAAATACCGCGAACAGACCCTTCCCGTCGGTTGCGATTGTCGACGTGGCATGTGTGTTTTTGGGATGCATTTGCTTTGGCCAACCCCCTTGGTTGACCTCCGTCACCCAGAGTGTTTTTCCATCTTTTTGGTCAAAACAAATGACAGATTGCGTTTGCTTTTTTTGTTCGGCGGTCGTAAGAAAAATTTTACCGTCAATGATTAGCGGCGAGGCATGTCCTCGCCCGGGCACTTTTGTTTTCCAAATAACATTTTCATCATCTCCCCACTCCAACGGAGCCGTCTTGGATTCCGCAATTCCATTGCCGCTCGGACCTCGCCAACGCGACCAGTCATTTTGGGCACCAACTTCAAGAGGATTGAATAAAGTCGAGCTTAGACAGACAATAAAAACGGTAGATTTCGAAAACATTAATAGCTCAAATTATAAATACAATAGATAAATTAACAGACTTAGCGATTTAAACTAAACCGCAAACGAACTTAGCAAAAGACTTGCGTTAAAGCTTTCGCATGCCCAGTTTTTTACCAAGACGAATATCTCAAAATAACGCCCATCAACACTATTCCACTAATTCCGCGCTCCAATACGCATCGCTAATGAATTTTGCCCAACTCTGATAACCCCTGGTGTGCTGTGAGTAAATTGGATTCCAGTTGGGTTGCTTGGGCGTATTCAACAGTTTTAAACCCGCCCTCTCGAGTGACCGATCCGCTTTGTTCTGATTGCAGGGTACGCAAGCCAGCACGCAATTTTCCCAATTAGAACCACCTCCTTGCGACCTCGGAACAACATGATCGATGGTCAATTCATCCCCTCTTGGTCGACGGCCACAGTACTGACAGGTCATTCGGTCTCGCTTGAAAAGATTTCTTCGGCTGAAAGCCACCGTGGTAGAAGGCAAACGATTAAAATCAGCCAGCGTGATAACTTCAGGAATGCGAATTCTTCGGGAAACCGTTCGTACAAATTCTTGCCCGTCCTCAGCGTCCGCCCGAGCCCAGTCTTCCCAGTCGTAGAGTTGATAATCGACTGGATCGACGACTCTTGCCGCTCCACTCCAAACCATCACAAGTGCGCGAGCCACTGTCGCGACATTTACCGGTTGCCAACTTCGATTTAACACCAAAGTAGGCCGCTGAAGAACCTCTGAAACCATTTCGTCGACTCCTTGCATTTTTGAAATCAAGGCAGCTGAAAATCCCAATACAAAGACCCTCATCAAAAAGATGAGCCAGGTAGACGCATCGCGCCCCTTAATTATGGCGAAAAAAATTGCATTTGCACACCTAATTGCTTCTTACGAAAAAATCGGCAGACAACGTTGCTGTGAAAACGTTGTAACAGAGCTCGAATAGTTGCAAAAAAGTCAAAATTTGTCGGAAATACTTGGGGCATTGCTGGAGATCGCCTAATCCAACGTTCTCGAAAACTTAATAGTTCCAGAAACAGTAAGAGGCTTCACCTTCGCAGCAAAAGTAGAACTTTGTAGTCACGCAAGTTGCTCAAGTGTTTAAGAAGGATTCTGTTGAAGATACCCTCTGCGTCTTCTCGCATTTCTACCGGCGCGTTATGTTATTAATCCCAGCGGTGTCGTGAAAACAAAGCGAATCGATAGCTTGGCTTCGGGTTCGCCACTCAATTGCTCCTCTGGTCAACACAAAAATATTGGAGCACGCAATGTCAGCTAAATTGCTGGACGGAAAAGGAATTTCAAAAGAAATTCAAAAAGAAACCAAAGTGAAAGTCGAACAGTTTATTGCAGATCATGGAAAGACTCCAGTTCTTGCCGCTGTTCTCGTTGGCGATGACCCAGCCAGCCAAGTTTATGTTCGAAACAAGGAACGCGCGTGTGCGCGTGCCGGAATTGAAAGCCAACTTCACCGTCTTCCAGCTACCAGCACCACCGAAGATATCCTTGCCAAAGTGGTTGAGTTGAACGAGAACCCCCAAGTCAATGGAATCTTAGTCCAGCTGCCATTGCCCGACCAAGCGGACAGCCGCGTGATTCTCGACGCCATCGATCCACAAAAAGATGTCGACGCCTTTCACCCCCACAACGTTGGCCTGATCTCACAAGGCCGGCCACAGTTTCTCCCGTGCACCCCTCACGGCATCGTACAGATGCTTAAACGCTGCGGAATTGAAACTTCAGGCAAGTCTGTCTGCGTAATTGGCAGGAGCGACATTGTTGGTAAACCAATGGCGATGATGCTGGGACAAAAAAATTCAAATCTCGGCCCCGAAATGGCCAATGCCACCGTTACGCTGTGTCACAGTCGCACTCAAAATCTCGCATCCATCACCCAACAGGCTGACATTCTCATCGCGGCCATTGGACGGCCAAATTTTGTGACACCCGATATGATTAAACAGGGAGCCGTTGTTGTTGATGTAGGAATCAACCGAACCGATCAAGGGTTAGTGGGTGATGTGGATTTCGATTCAGGAAAAGAGATCGCCGGATTCATCACCCCAGTTCCCGGTGGCGTTGGACCACTTACCGTCACCATGCTCCTTGAAAATACGTTAATGGCTGCGATGATTCAAAGTAAGGCGGTTGCTTGAGTAACGGAACTCTACTCATGTTCGCCAAGCTTTCGTTTTAAGGACCACTGGTAAAAATAATTTCATGACGAATAAATATTCGAAACACTCTTTTCTCAGTGAACTTTACGTTAGTCAAACTGGCTCTATCGTTTGGCATCGCCAGCTGGAGAGTAGACAATGAACACCATAGCATCCAATCCTTGGCTTCGTTCTCTCGCAATCTCATTGCTCGCTTTTTCATTTTTGCTAATTACTGGCTGTAGCGGCTGCCGAAATTCCGAAAAAACAGTCGCTCAAAAAAAAGCCGAAGAAAAGAAAAAGCCCACAAAACCTTTTGAGACTAACATTCCGATTTTGTTACCCGGGCAATTCCCTATACCTCTCGACAAGCTGAAAGAGTCCCGAAAACGAGAGCAAGATCAAACCGACGATCCACTCGGCAAAATGATTGCCAACATGAACGAAACGGGAACACGTTTCAATCGAATTAAATCCGGGCACTGGTACACCGCAAATTTTCAAGCAGTCGCCAATAGCAGCAATTTTGAAGGCAACCTCGAAGTTTCCAGCGCCGAACCTAGTGGAAAACCTTCCAGCATTCCTGGCACCAACTATTTTATGACCACCAGTCGCCCAGCATCCTTGCCAAAAGGAGAGTTGAAAAATTTAGAAACGAGCGTTTACATTCCCATCCGAAAACGTGCCAAGACTGCAACGGCAAAATTTTCGCTGAGTCGCTCATCCAGCGGCATCACTCCGGTCACGGAATCCAAACCTGTCAAATTAATGGGTGGGTTTCAGTATCATATCGTCCTGCTCAGTAATCGCCCCGACAGTTTCTCCTTCATTAACCGCTCCGACAATATTCGCTTGACCGGGCAAAAACAAGATGGTTCCAACTTGGAATCTTTCTATTTTGTCGTGCCAACCGTCAACGGCTATCCCTCTCCACTTCCCAAGCACTCCCTGAACTGGACGACCATTGCCTATCTAATTTGGGACGATTTAGACCCTAATGAAATGGCTCAGGAACACCAGGAGGCCCTTTTAGACTGGATTCATTTTGGGGGACAACTGATTCTTAGCGGCCCCGATTGCCTTGCCAAACTCCAAGCGAGTTTTCTTGCTGACTATCTTCCAGCAACTTTTGAAGGCACCCAAAATATCACAAACGCAGACATTGCTGAACTCAATCAAAACTGGTCGCTACCACCAAAGCCAAATAAAGGGAATGCAAGAAACCTTGTCATCTCCAACAAATCTCCATTGCTCGGAGTCACCCTCACTCCCGATCCCAAAGCCGAATTTATTACAGGCACAGGGAGAATGGCCATCGAGAGGAAAGTCGGCCGCGGACGGATTGCCATCACAGCCTTTTCGCTCAACGATCCCCTGATTCGTAGCTGGGGCAGTTTCTCTAGCTTCTTCAACGGAGCGCTGATGCGATTGCCAGCACGACGTTTTGCCCCTAACATCGCAAGCACGGTTATGTTTAACTGGATTGACTATGGGTCCACAGCCTATGATCCTCTCATCCGCAGTACCCTTCGTTATCTTTCCCGAGATCTTTCGACAACCGGTACACAAAACATGCCGGAATCTCAATTGGACGAACTAAATGTAAATGAAGCCAACCGTCCAAACCCAAACTTCGGCATCCGCCCCCAAGACACACTGGATAAACTCGCGAATCGAGAACTCGAAGACAACTGGCATTTTGGCGGCTATCAGGACTCCGCGTATTCTGGCGTTGCGGGATGGAATGACTACGGCGCAATCTCCAGTGCAGCCCGGGAAACCCTAAAGCAAACGGCCGGTATTTCACCGCCGTCCTCCGGCTTTGTGTTAAAAATGCTGGCGATTTATCTCGTCATTCTGGTCCCATTGAACTGGCTTTTCTTTCGGATTATCGGCAGAGTCGAATACGCTTGGGTCGCTGTCCCACTTATCGCACTGGTGGGTGCTTTTACCGTTGTCAAACTCGCGTCGCTGGATATTGGCTTCGCTAGAAGCAACACTCAAATCCGCCTGCTTGAAGTTCATGCCGACTACCCCCGGGCGCACATGGCGGAATATTCTGCACTCTACACCTCACTCTCCACACGATACACGGCTGAGCTCGACAATCGCTCTGCCCAGTCACTGCCATTCTCAATCTCCGATTCAGAAGACCAAAAATTCCAAGCTGCCGAGACTCTAAGTGAAGTTACGCTGCGGCGCACCGTTGAGGACGAACTCAAAGGATTTCAAATCCAATCCAACTCTACTGGACTGTTGCATACCGAAGCCATGGTCAATTTGGGTGGCGTTATTTCTTTTTCCAACAATCCCGAAACGGGAAAACCCACTCTCTCTAACTTGACAACAATGACGATTGAGAATGCGGCCGTCATCGGCCGTGACAAATCAGGAAAACTCCAGTTTGCTCGTTTCGAATCAATTGGAACAGGAGATGAAATTACTCTGAAATTTCAATCCTGCGAAACACTCGATTCTGTCTGGCAACCCGACTCAGAGTTTACTAATCTGCGAGCAACCGCAGAGTCCATATGGGAGTCTAACCTCAACGACCTCGAGCAAGCGAACATTGATACCATTAGTGAATTCCCTCAAATTCAAAAAATCAGGGGGACTATCAGACGCCTGCTATTAGCAAAGAACGGCCCCGACAAACTCCAATTCACCAAAAATGATTTCATCACTGAATACGCGAGAATTAATTCCACTGGCTCATCCGATGTAACCGTCGACTTAATGAGAAAAACTATCCTTCAAAACCTGGCATTAGATAATAATGAATATCGCCTAGTAGGAATAAGCCAAAGCCATCCAGGAAACACTGTATTTAATCCAGCCGCGACACAAACTGTCAATCGCTCTCTGGTGGTAGCCCATCTCCAGCGCGGTGAATTACCCATTGCCAAACGAGATGTTAACTCGATCAACGATTTCAAAAACGTCTCCAACCTTGACCTGATAGATTAGATAAAGTCATCGTTTAATAGCAGCAAGTTCACTTTTTTAAATTGCAAACAGAAAAAACACCATGATTGAACTACGTGGATTTGGGAAGGACTACGGTGAATTCACTGCCGTCGACTCGCTGGATTTGACAATCGCCGAAGGTGAAATGTTCGGCTTTATCGGACCTAATGGTGCCGGCAAAAGCACCAGCATCCGTTTCCTCGCGACCTTGCTTCGCGCCTCCAGAGGTGACGGCACCATCAATGGTTATAGTGTGTCGGAAGATCCCATGAATGTGCGGCGAAGCGTCGGGTACATGCCCGACGCCTTTGGCGTCTACGATGGAATGAAGGTCTGGGAGTTTCTCGATTTCTTTGCCGTCGCTTATAAGATTGGTCGTACACAAAGAAAGCGGGTGATCAAAGACGTTCTCGACTTGCTCGATCTTACCTACAAACGTGATGATTTCGTCAACGGACTCTCGCGAGGAATGAAACAAAGATTGTGTCTTGCCAAGACCCTCGTCCATGACCCTCCCGTCTTAATCCTCGACGAGCCCGCGAGTGGACTCGATCCCCGCGCGCGCATTGAAGTGAAAGCTCTTTTAAAAGAACTCCGACGCATGGGGAAAACTATCCTAATCTCCAGTCACATTCTTACCGAGTTAGCCGACTGCTGCACTTCGATCGGAATTATTGAAAGAGGGAAATTACTAATGCATGGCCCGATCGATGAGGTCTACCAAAGAATTCGAGGGAATCAGGTTATCGAAGCCAGATTTGGAAAAAATCTCGAAACTGGATTGTCTATCGTCCGCAGCAATCCGGATGTGCGCGACATCCAAGTCGATGGCTCGAAATTGATCATTGAGTTCACCACCGCTGAACACAACCCTGCGGAACTACTTAAGTCACTTATAAAACATGACGTAGAAGTTATTAACTTCGGCCAAAAAGATCCCAATCTCGAAGACGTCTTCATGATGGTCACCAAAGGCTTGGTTTCCTAACGTCAAAAAAAACAACTAATCCAACAAGATTGAATTTGGTCCAGAATTCATTCCACCACCGGACTCCCATTGTCTGCGAATTTCGCGAAGACCATAACAACACAGATCATAACGGTCGCTAAGACGCTGGAGTAACGTGGATGGAGGTGACTCGGCGACTGGAGCCTCGATCTCGCTTGCAATTCTGTAAGCTCGCTTGCCAAACGCGCAATAAGTTTCAAATCGACCCGATGTATCTGATTCACCATCGCGTAAGGCTTCCGGATAGAGACCTGCCCAGAACAAAGTGAAATCACCAATGTGCAAATGCACCTCACGTCTGGCATTGCCTAAACGCTCTGACGCCTCTGCTACCATTTCATGAACGCTCATGACCGGTCTTCCGGTGACACTACGAATCCGATGGATCATATCGCTACGCGTTGATCGAATTAAAAGCTCGGTGAGGTAGTCAATCAACAACGGATCAACCACACCTAATTGAGAATGGAAGGTATGTTCGGCTAAGCCGGCAAAATATCGCTGAATTGCCGATCTTGGCTTCGGTGAATTCTCTGACTGCTCTGGCATCTTGAACCTCCGTTCACATCGATAAATCGAATCATCCGCCAAAACAACTGTAGTACTCCAGTGGATCGGGGGTCAAGACATTTTTTTGCCAGCATGCAATGGAAAAAACAACAACCGTTAAGCAAGTTGGCCGGAGCAAGCGTAAGGATTAATCGGCAAATTATCGTTCACAACAGGAGGCTGTCGCCCGTACCGCGACAGGACACTTATTTTTCATGGGGAACCAAATACAATTCAATTGTCAGTGATACGTGGCCTTTATTAGCCATTAATCGCGGCCAACATCCCCTGAGCAAATCCACCCACGTCGTTCATGACCTCTTCCTTGTTGGATTGATCGTTGGCCGCCGCAGCAATCCGGCGAACGATCGCCGAGCCCACAATTAAACCATCCGCAACCGACTTTAGCACTTCGACGTGCTCGAGTTTACTGATGCCGAAACCAACACAAATTGGTAAATCGGTAACGGACCTCAACCACCTCAGATTATCCGCCAGATCAGAAGGAAGTTCGGTGCGTTCACCAGTGATTCCCGTAATGGAAACATAGTAGATAAAGCCTGTTGTTTGCTTGGCGATTTGCAATGCACGATCACGTGGTGTGGTTGGGGTAATTAACTGAATGAGACTGAAATCAAGCGACTTACACTTAGCCGCCAATTCATCCGATTCGTCGACCGGCATGTCAGGCACAATCGCTCCCGAAATCCCCGCATCAATTGCCTGCTGAAGATATTCATCGATTCCCATTCGATAGATAATCGCGTAACTCACCATCGTAACGATGGGCATCGAAATCTCAGCAGTCACCTCAGAGGCCATTGAAAAAATACTGTTGAGCTTGGTTCCCCCCTGGAGCGAACGAGTATACGAAGCTTGAATCACAGGGCCGTCAGCGATTGGATCGCTGTAAGGTATGCCCAATTCCGCTAAATGGCACCCTTCGGCATCCAGTCGTTCTAGCATGGCTGCCGTGAATTCTAAGTTAGGATCACCGGCGGTCACGAACGGCATGAACGCTTTCTTACCTTCCGATTTTAACTGTTGAAAAAGTTCGTCGATCGCCGACATAGATGGTTCCTATAATGTGCTGATTCGTTGAAGTTAGGAAAAATTCAAACCAAGTGGGACAATTCTTAAGTCCGCCGAGCCGCCGCCTCATTTTTTAAACGCTGGATCTCACCGGCGTCTTTATCGCCGCGTCCTGAAAGGCAAATAACGACCACCTCATCTTTCCCACGCTCTTTCGCAACTTCCATTCCTTTGGCAATCGCATGGGAAGTTTCGAGTGCCGGCAGAATTCCTTCGTTACGGGCAACCAGATCGAAAGCAGAGAGAGCTTCGTCATCTCGGCAACTGCGGTACTCAACGCGCCCAGTCGATTTCCAGTGGCTATGCTCGGGACCGACACCCGGATAATCCAGTCCGGCCGAAGCAGAGTGGACGTCGTCCGTCTGCCCGTCTTCGTCCTGCAAAACATAACTAAAACTTCCATGTAAAACGCCAGGCTTTCCAAAGGTCAAACTGGAAGCATGCCGTCCCGGTTGGTCACTTTCTCCTCCAGCTTCTACACCCACCAGCGGAACATCCGTCTCAGCAACAAACGGATAAAACATTCCCGCAGCATTACTACCTCCACCCACGCAGGCAACGACCGCATCCGGCAACCGCCCAAACCGCTCCTCCGATTGACGTATTGTCTCTCGACCAATCACTGCCTGATAGTCTCTCACAATCAAAGGGAATGGGTGGGGGCCAACCACCGACCCCAAAATATAATGGGTCTCCGCCACAGAGCTCATCCAGTCCCGCATCGCTTGATTAACCGCATCGCGAAGTGTTCGCGACCCGGTAGTCACAGGGCAAATCTCAGCCCCCAACATTTTCATGCTCTGAACGTTGGGCTGCTGGCGACGAATATCTTCCTCGCCCATGTAAATGACACATGGAATCCCAAAATGCGCACAGGCTGTCGCCGTCGCGACGCCGTGCTGGCCAGCACCAGTCTCCGCAATGACCCTTTTTTTACCCATCCGAATGGTCAGCAATGCTTGCCCCAGAGTGCTGTTAATCTTATGGGCACCCGTATGATTCAAATCCTCTCGCTTAAACCAAATCTGAGCACCACCACAATGCTCAGTTAGTCGCTTGGCGAAATAAAGCGGGGAAGGGCGGCCCACAAAGTCTCGTAACAATACATCCAGTTCAGTCTGAAACGCCGGATCATTTCGGGATTGATAATACTCCGTTTCAAGCTGATCGAGTGCAGCAATGAGCGTCTCCGGAACAAACCGCCCACCAAATTCTCCAAAACGCCCTTTCCCATCGGGCAGACTGGCATCGGGACTCGGTTCCGGTAAAAAATGACTGGTCATGAATTATCGTCTAAATCAAACTAAGAAAAAAATTATTACTGCTGAAAACATTCAGGTACCAAATTGTTACCATCATTATCCTAATTGTAACCGGTTATCGTTTCTCGTGATAACCTTTGTAGGTATAAAGAGTAAGGGCTTAAAATTCCGCCAAAGCTAATTCCTAATTACCCCAAAATCCTCACGACCAGAATTCGGCCAAGCAATCGCCTCCGCCGACCGCAAAAACCACCGATTACACCTTCGCTAAGAGCCGTCCCCAATGCCCGAATTGCCTGAAGTTGAAACGATGCGACGAGGCATCCTTGGAATCGTAGGCGCGACAGTTGTTAAAGCGTCGCGAACTCCCTGCTCGAAACGTCCAATCGTCATTAAGCCGAGAATCGACCATTTAAATAAACGGATTCAAGGCAAGACGATCGCTAGCGTAGACCGGTTGGGCAAACGCGTGGTCATCCGCCTTGATTCAGACGATCGACTCATTTTTGAACCACGAATGACCGGCTTGGTGTTAATCGCGGACCCCCCCACTGATGAGCATCTTAGATTTTGTCTACAAATAAAAAAATGCCTAATCAAAAAAGTACTCTTTTGGGATCGACGTGGGCTTGGCAATGTAACCCTTCTGTCGCCAAGTGAATATGAAACCAAGTTAACCGATGGAAAACTTGGCCCAGATGCTTTGGCCATCTCTTCAGTCGAATTTCCCAAACGGTTTAAAGGCACTCAGCGCGAAATCAAAGTCGCCATGCTTGATCAAAAAATTGTACTCGGTATTGGCAATCTTTATGCCGCCGAAATCTTGCACCTTGCTGGAGTTCACCCGCAAACAAGGTGTGATCAGATAACCGCCAAAAGATGGCAACTCATTTATCACAAGATGATCGAAGTCTTTGAATTGGCCATCGAGTACGAAGGCTCAACACTTTCCGATGGCACTTACCGAAACGCTATTAACGGAGAAGGAAGTTTTCAAAACGAACACCGCGTGTACGACCGCGAAGGCCAAGCTTGCCCGAAGTGCAAGGACGCGAGAATCCTCCGCATCGTGCAAGCTCAGCGGGCCACCTTTTTTTGTAAACGCTGTCAGACCAAGCGATAGCTCTGACCGCATTAACGGTTCGACCTTAAATTAAGTACCCGTCGTCGCATTGATCTGCGAAACCGCGCCGGCAATGCCTCTCGCTAACTGCACCGGCGATTTCTGTTTTTCCATCGGGAACATCAAGGTAAAGCAAGTTCCTTTTCCGAGACTGCTTTCAACGCGGATCTTTCCACCATGCGCTTCGATAATATTTTTACAAGTGGATAAACCAACTCCGGTTCCGCCTTTTCCCGTTTCGTCCGGTCCCGCCTTCGTTGAGTAAAACGGATCAAATATCTTGCGCAATTTTTCCTGTGAAATCCCGGGGCCGTAATCTCTCACGCTCAAATCAACGGTGTTGCTCTGAAGGTTCTTCTTTAATTTAATCACCAACTGACCACCCTCGGTCATCGCTTGGCGAGCATTAATCAACAGATTCATCAACACCTGCTGAACTTGATTACCAATGGCGGAAATCTCTGGAACATCCTTTTCGATATCAATATCGACCGAGATGCGATATTTTTGCATCTCTCGCTCGAGCAATACCATCGACTCATCGATCAATTTACCAACATCAGTCAACTCGAAATGCTCACTTCGATTTCTCGCCATTCCAAGCACTGCATTGGTAATCTTGGCTGCCCGCATTCCTGCGTTGTTGATCTTATCGAATGCCTTATCTCGGGTCTGCTTGTCATCGTGACGCATCCCCATCTTGGCGTAGTTGATAATCGTCATGAGCACATTGTTAAATTCATGGGTCGTGGTACTCACGAGTTCGCCAAGTGCTGTCATTCTCTGAGACTGGTCGAGTTGCTTCTTCAACGCATCGATCTCGCCCCGGAGGCGTTGGATTTCGTTTTGCTGCCCGTCGCTCACTAGCGATCCCTCCATGGTCGTTATAAATTAAGCATCCCGCAACGACGCAAACCTCAACCGAGTCCGCGCAGGCCTCCTGCCTTACCTCTTTGCCAAAAACTACGAAAACTACTCAAAACCATAGCTTTTAACCGCGATTCGCTGCTTTTCCCATAGAATTACTATCGTCCAATCAGTGTGGGCGGCTAAACCCTGAATCTCTATAATCGGGTTGGGTAAGTGGCGTTTTTTCTACGCTTGAAAATTATCGCCTCGACATTGCACCGAGGTGTTCAAAACCGCCCCGCATGACCCTCAACAACGTCAAGGAATGACGGTTTGCCAAAGACAAGGAATGTCGATGAGTACAATTCAAGAATTTGATCAATTAGTTGCGATCGCTGAGACGCTCGGCTATCGCATCCGCTACGACTACTTCGGAGGCACCGGTGGTGGTGTCTGTGAGTTCGCAGGTACCAAGTGGCTATTTCTGGACTTGGCGCTGACATGCAATGAGCAGCTCGAGCAACTTCGGATCACCCTAGCCAATGAGCCACTTCTATCCACACTCAATCTTGACGCATCCATTCGAGACGAAATATCGAAGCGCGTTGCGTGACTCTTTCGAGTTAGAAAACCTGAAACACCCGACTTAATGGTGGTACCAGCACCTGAGGAATTGATGCCAACGACTCGGGTTGTCTCCACTAGTTCCTAACGATGCGTCTGCAGACCCTTCTTCCCAGCGACTCCAAATATTCGGGAGCACCACCGTTTCCATACTGACGATTTTAATTTCGTTATCCGCGATCCACTGATTCGCAGCCTGTACCGCCGCCTCGAATGTTTCATGTTTACCCGGATTTAAAAAACCGGGTGCGACGATTTCTTTGGGGACAAAATCTTTGTATTCCAACATGGCGAGCCTCTCTCACTATTTTTGACAATAAAGCTTTTGCGTCTCAATGTATTTTTCTACAGCGCGCGGGGTGAGATAACGAATACTCTGTTGCTTCTCTACCTTATCTCGGATTTGACGGCTTTGAATATCAATCAATGGACTGGCAATTGGATAGCGGCAGAAAGACGCGTATCGCTGGGAATCTACATGTTTTTCGAACACCGACAGATCGATCTCGTTAGCGCCCGGGCGATTCACAATCAGTGGAGTTGCGAGCTGACATATTTCAGTTGGTTCATGCCAAGTATCAAAACTGTCCAACGAGTCCGCACCGAGCAATAAGAACAATTCATCGTCCGTATGCAATTCATGAATTGCTTTGAGCGTGTCAACGGTATAGCTTACGCCACCGCGTTCAATTTCAATGCGTGCCAACTGGAACGCAGGATGCCCAGCAAGCGCAAGTTCAATCATCTCGATCCGCTGTCGGTCAGTCCCTTGAGCTCCCTGCTCTTTATGAGGACTTAAGGCACACGGGACAAACCAAACCGCATCTAAACCAGCTTGTTCTCGGCATTGCTCCGCCAATATCAAATGGCCTTGATGAATCGGGTCAAACGACCCCCCGAACACTCCAATACGCATACTTTTATTAACCTTTTGTTTTTTTATTCCGTCACTCGTCTTCGGAAACCTAACACAACTGTAGATTATAAACTACTAGCTTAAATTTTTGATAATCCATAAGCTGGCCAATCTTCAGTTGGCGATAAATTCAGACAACTCTAAATAACCAGTCGCCTCCTTTTTAAAAAATGGCGATTACTCACGAAAATATTCCCATCGGATCTTGGATGGTGTGACCCTACGTGTCCAACGAATCTGATATGTTACATCAATGGACCAGCAATCTCTTTTCAACGTCGAACCTCCACCCTGGCAATTAGATGATCAGGATGACTGGCTAGCAGCCCGGATCGTATTCCCGGGGGCTCCCTACGGCCCTTACGACTATTCAATACCAGCCGATTTGGAAAAATCTGTGCAGCCCGGTGTGCGAGTCGAGGTCAATCTCGGACGCGGCAACCGAATTATGATCGGCTATTGCATTGAGATAGTTAATCCCGGTCACCCAGACGCTCACGCGGTAAATCCCCAAAAACTGAAGCCCATTGGCAGGGTGCTCGATCCACAACCTATCATTAACACTCCCTTGCTTGGCCTTGCCAACTGGATTAGCGATTACTACCTCTGCCCGGTTGGCCAGGTCATTGAGACAATCGTTCCGCCCGGTGTCCGTAATAAATCGGGCACCCGCGAAATGCTATTTTTGAGCGCCGCCGAAGATTTGCTACAACGCGCAAAAACGATGAAATTGTCGCAACTTCAAAACACTATCTTAAAGACACTCGTCAGCAGCGTCCAAGACTGGACACCGCGTGAACTCGCTGAAACCGTTGGCTGCACTCAAGGCCCGATCTCAACCCTCCGAAAAAAAGGGTTGATCATTGCGACATCAAAGCGTATTCAACAAAAAACCCATGAAATACCTCGTGAACGGAGAATGGCCGACTTAGTTCTTAATCGTGAACAAGAAAATGCTCTCGAGAAGATCAATCAACATATCGACTCTGACACTCATCGTACATTTTTAATGCACGGCGTGACCGGAAGTGGGAAAACAGAAGTCTACATTCGAGCCATTCAAAGAGTTGTTGAGTACGGAAAACAGGCCATTGTGCTGGTACCGGAAATCAGTCTCACACCCCAAACTCGCCAACGGTTCAGAGCGCGTTTTGATCGCGTTGCTGTGTTACACTCTCATCTAACGGCCGCTCAACGCGCCTGGCATTGGCAAGAAATCGCAGCCGGTCGCGTTCAAGTCATTATCGGCGCCCGGAGTGCGATCTTCGCGCCAACACCACGCCTGGGGTTAATCGTGCTCGATGAGGAGCACGACGGATCTTTTAAACAAGATAAAGCACCGAGATATCACGCTCGCGATGTTGCCGACTGGCGAGCCAGCCACGAGGGCATTCCTCTGGTGCTCGGATCAGCAACTCCTTCGCTTGAATCGTGGCAGCGTACGATCGAAGGCAAATATGAAAAACTCTCGCTCGCAAAACGAGTGCTGAATTTACCTCTACCCGATGTTGCGACCATTGACCTTCGAGTCGACTTCGGGGGTAGAAAACGCTTCGGCCCCATCAGTCAAAAACTTCGTCAGGAAATTACTCAGGCTGTTTCAAGCGGAGGGCAAGTTATTTTGCTGCTCAATCGCCGCGGCTTTTCCACTCGCATCCAATGCCCTGGCTGTGGAAATGTCGAAACCTGCCCCGACTGCTCAATTCCACTGACTCACCATGTCGACGGTAATAAGGCAGTTTGCCACTATTGTGATCACCAAATTCCCGAACCCAAAAAATGCTCTCAATGTGGAAATGATTCCATTCGATTTTCAGGTTTGGGAACGCAACGCTTGGCAGCGACGGTAGCTGCTATGTTTCCCGAGATCCCCATGATGCGAATGGATACCGACACGATGCGGAAACCTGGAAGCCATGAGAAAGCACTTGCTAAGTTTCGTAGTGGCGAAATCAAAATTCTGCTGGGGACTCAAATGATCGCCAAAGGCCTGGATTTCCCAAATGTTACGCTTGTGGGTGTCATCAACGCGGACACCGCGCTGCACCTTCCCGACTTTCGGGCAGCCGAACGCACCTTCGGATTAGTCACTCAAGTCGCTGGTCGAACTGGACGAGGAGAAAAGGGAGGGCGAGTGTTGGTCCAGACGTTTGATCCCGAACACAAAGCAATCCAAGCCGCGACACGCCATGATTACCTTGGTTTCGCGGCAGAGGAACTGCCTCATCGTGACGAATTCAAATACCCGCCGTTTGGATTTCAAGCGCGTGTCGTCATTCGCTGCGAACTGGAATCCAAAGCCGAACAAATGGCAGACCATATTGCGGAACAGATTGAATTTGCCTCGGAGAAACTGGCTGTTGAAGTCTCGGTGCTAGGGCCGGCGCCCGCCCCGGTCGAAAAACTACGTGGGAAATTCCGTTTTCACATGCTCCTAAGTTCTGAAAGCCCAGGTGCTTTGCAAGCAGTCGTTCAACTCGCGCAGAAAACCATCAGATCAATTGATGATGTGCAATGGATCGTCGACATTGACCCACAGGACATGATGTAATTACGTTCTTTCGATTAACACCCTTGTTCCCCACAATTTGCCGATTCCGTTGATTCCTGAGTTCCCTTAGGACGTTCTGATCTACGCATTTCGCTCTGGCTTGGTTGAGGGAGCACTCCTACAATGAATCAACGATTTCATTCACTCCCAAGAGGCTCAATTCCCCTATGTCCTACCGCGGCATCAAACGTGTCCTTGGCGAATCCAACCTTGAACGGAAAATCCGTATCTGGTTCGGCATGTGCCTGCTGGGTTTGATGGGTGGTTCTTTTTGGCTGGTAAATAAAATTACCGAAGATCAAATTTACAACAACATCCAAGAAACGGCACATAGTTTTAAGTCGGAGTACCTGCTGCGGACGCATTTAAAAAACATTCAGAATATCCCTCTAGCCGAGAGCGAACTACTTGAAAAGCTCGCTGATGATGAAGATGGCTATATGTATACCGCAGAGACAATTTTCTTACCTGGCAAAGTCAGACGGAATCTAATCGGCACATTTTCTGAAGGTCTCTGGCAACCCAGATCGGATAAGAAAAAGGAAAAGCAACAAGACGATAACAGCAAAATAGAAGAAAATCGCCGCCTGGCAGCACTAACTAGCAAAGCAAAGCCGGGCCAATTGAGCCGAGATCTTCTGGAAGCATTTAAAAAGATTGATCTCAGTGCCTACAACGAACTAGTGAAAAAAAACAAAGAGAATCCGGAGGTCGATAATTGGGATTCGTGGGAAGTTGACAACTTCGAAGGTGAGCAGTTCATTTATTATGCCCCAATCACATTTAATGCAGAATGCAGCGCCTGCCACTGGCTCATCGCTGAAGACCCCGCCACCCAGTTAAAGCTTGACAGCCTTCAAAAACAACTGATCGAAGATGACATCTCGCGCGAAGACGCAACCGCCGCACTAACTGAAAAAAATGAGTACGCGCCCGCCATTTTCCTGAAAATTTCCCTTGATAATAAACTAACGCAAGATGCGATCACGCAGAGCCGCGCTATACTTATTTCGGTTGCGATTGGAACGGTTGTTATCTGCGTCGCTTTCCTGTGGGCCATCGTTCGCTACGTCATTGTCAAACCGTTGGCCCACCTTCGTGATGTCACCGAAGAAGTCAGCCAGGGTCGAATGGACGTTCGCGCCGAGGTAAATACCGGAGATGAATTTGAAGAATTGTCACGTTCATTCAATCGCATGCTGCGACACCTCATGGATACGCAACTTGCCCTGCAAAGCGTAAACCAAGACTTGGACAGTAAGGTCGACGAGCAGGCACAGCTCAATCTTAAACTCTACGAGATGAATCAGATCAAAAGTGAGTTCCTAGCCAACATGAGCCACGAACTACGCACCCCCTTGAACAGCATCATCGGATTTTCCGAAATCCTCGAAACGGCAAAAGGGCTCGAGGACAAACAAGTTCGCTTCGCTTCAAATATTCGAAATTCGGGGCGGTTATTACTCGATTTAATCAACGATATTCTCGACTTGGCAAAACTGGAAGCCGGCAAAATGGAAGTCAATCCAAGCGACTTCAAATTAAACCAACTTATCTCTGAACTTTGCGAAATGGTCCGGAATCTAGCTGAAACAAAAAACATTCAACTCACCGTTGACGTCAAACCTGACTTCCCAGTCGTCTTTCAGGACAAAATTAAACTGCAACAAATCTTAACCAATCTTCTTTCTAATGCGATCAAATTTACACCAGAAGGCGGTCGCATTAATGTCACTGCAAATCGGCTAGATTCCGATCCTACTAAACTTCAAATCCACGTGCGAGACACCGGTGTAGGTATCGCGCCCCTCGATCAAGCCATCATATTTGAAAAATTCAGACAGGGCCCTTCTGCCATCGGAAAAGACTCGCTGACGCGCGAGGTCTCAGGGACCGGACTGGGGCTATCCATAGTGAAAGAACTCTGCATCCTTCTTGGTGGTAAAATACAACTGGTTTCCGAGGTTGGAAAAGGGAGTACTTTTTCGATCACGTTACCCTGGCGATTTCAGTCTACGCCAAAAATCAATTCGGAAATTTCAGAAACGATTAACGAACTTACCAAGAGTCAACGCGTCGATTTCGCGAGAGCAAACCTCACACCAACTCCCCAAACCGAAGATATCGAAGGCCTGCAATCAAACTCTGCGGCATCTGACGCCGATTAGCCCACCGGCTTTGTTTTGGTAGATCGCTTGAACCGCTAAACTTGTGTAAATTGATCAACTACAATACCACTTTCCTGTTTTCTGCTCCAAACGAAGCTCCGTGAATAACTCAGCCGCCAACACAATTGAAGTCCATTTATTTACCGATGGTGGATGCAGCGGAAACCCCGGTCCAGGCGGATGGGGTTTCATCTTAAGACATCTTGCCTCGGGGAAAGAGCTCGAAAAATCTGGAGCAATGGCACTGACGACGAACAATCAAATGGAATTGGAAGCCGTTATCCAGGGGCTCACAATGCTGCAACGACCTTGCCGGGTCGAGCTGTTTACCGACAGTGTTTACGTTGGCAAGGGGATGACAGAATGGATGCCAAAATGGAAAGCAAATGGGTGGAAACGGCGCGAAGGAAAAAAACTGGTTCCAGTTAAGAATGAAGATTTTTGGAAACGCTTAGATCAACAACTCGGTCGCCATAAAGTCAAATATACTCGAGTCGCCGGGCACAGTGGACACGAAGAAAATGACCGCGTTGACGGGCTCGCGGTCGCGGCCTACCAAAAATACCTTTAAACAGACTCTCCTATCGACTGAATCCTACAGTCATGGGTCTAGCCGTTTGCTGCAGCATCGAACAAAATGAAACATGGTTGATTCTGAACAAACCCCCACGCCTCCGATTAAAAAGCTAACTCAGTCGATCCTTTCGATTCATGGAATTGGCGTTCAACGCGCTAAGTTACTTGAAAAACTTGGATTACATACAGTTGCCGACTTGCTGTTCTTTTTCCCTCGATCCTACGAGGACTTTACCGAACTTCACCAGATCACTGAACTCCAACACGAGCAGGTCGCAAATGTTGTCGGGATCGTTGAAGATGTCGATCCGGTTATTACTGGACATGGAAAACACATTTTGTCTGTGTTGGTTAAGCAAGGCAACCAATTTTTGAAAGCGGTTTGGTTTAATCAGTCGTTCATGGCCAAAAGATTTCAAGTTGGCCAGCGCGTACTCTTGCGTGGCAAAACCAAATTAGCCTCCGGACGATTTCAGATGTCTCACCCTAAGACAATCTGGCTTGACGCCGATCAAGATGTCGAAAACGAAAAACAACTTTCTCCTATTTATCGATTAACTGAGGGAATCAACCAGCGGCAAATGCGAGAACTGATTTCCCGGACCATCGATAGTTGTGCCGGACTGATTCAGGAAGCATTTCCCGAAAACTTGCGAGAGCAAGTCGAAGTTTGCGAAATTGAAACGGCAATTCGACAAATCCACGCTCCGAAAAACCACGAGCAGATGGAGAGGGCAAGATCGAGACTGGTCTATCAGGAACTTTTTATTCTTCAACTCGCTTTAGCGATTCGTCGGCATAGAATCCGAACCACTAATGTCTCGCCCCAACTTAAATTAACGCCAAAAATTCGTGCTCGAATTATCGGCAGGCTCCCATTTACATTGACAGAAACCCAAAAAACCGCCTTTCAAGAAATTGCCGCGGACATGGGTCAGAACTTTCCAATGAATCGGCTCTTACACGGTGAAGTTGGTAGCGGAAAAACTGTCGTCGCCCTTTGTGCCATGCTGCTCGCTGTCGCGCACGGAAATCAAGCAACACTCATGGCTCCAACGGAAATCCTGGCTCAGCAACATTACCAAACACTCAAAAAGCTTCTTGAAAACAGCCGTGTCCGCATAGTGCTTTGGACTGGAAGTCTAAAACCAGGCGAAAGAAAGAAGATTGCGAAACAAATTTCTGCCGGCGAGGTGGATCTTGTCATCGGCACACAAGCAGTCGTGGCATCGAAAATTGACTTTCGACAGCTCGGATTAGTCGTGATCGACGAACAACATAAATTTGGTGTTCGTCAACGTGCCTTACTAAAACAATCCGGCCATGATCCGCACTACCTCGTCATGACGGCGACACCGATTCCAAGAACTATCTCAATGACTCTCTTTGGGGACCTCGATGTCTCAATTCTCCAGCGAACCAGTGGAGTAGGTCAAAAAGTAAATACCTATCTCGGGCTCGAGAAAAACCGCGATCAGTGGTGGGAGTTCTTTCGTAAAAAGCTTAGAGAAGGCCGGCAGGGATTTATTGTCGCCCCGCTGGTTAACTCCGATGACGATTCTGAATTGAGCAGCGCAGAACGAATGTTTGAGACGCTTGCCAACGGGCCTCTCTCTGAATTCCGCCTCGACGTCCTTCATGGCAAGCAATCCACCGAGGAAAAAGACATTGCAATGCAGAATTTTGTCAATGGAAAAACACAAGCAATTGTGGCCACTGGGGTGGTTGAAGTTGGCATCAACGTACCCAATGCAACTCTGATGACGATAGAGTCTGCCGAGCGATTTGGTCTGTCACAGCTCCATCAGTTAAGGGGCCGTGTGAGCCGCGGGACTCACCCTGCCTTCGTCTGCGCCTTTACGACCACAGATGACCCAGAATCAAATCAGCGACTCACTGCATTTGCCGCTAACGACAACGGGTTCGAACTCGCAGAAATCGATCTGCAAATTCGAGGTCCGGGTAATTTGTTTAGCACCCAGCAAAGTGGATTTCCACCTTTAATGATCGCTGACCTCATTCGGGATGCGGATATACTCAAAGCCGCTCAGCATGATGCTCGAGAATTAATCAGACAGGACCCTGACTTGGAAGGAAAGGATTACCAACGGTTAAGACAGCTAGTCTTTGCGAGATATGGAAAAGCCCTGCAGCTAAGCGACGTTGGCTAATGTAGATTTAATCTACTCCGGATTGGCAATTATCTAGGGCCGGACATTATCCCAACAATTATCGTGAAGACAATACCTGCGCTACAAAGAAGCGAAAGTCCACCCAGCACAATTCCAATCCAAGCGTGTGCCGATCCTTTAATTACCGGATTCCGTTTTCTATCGGCCAAGCCCATAAAGCCTAAAATGATAGAAACAATCCCGAGTGGAAAAATCAAGAGTGAAACTATTCCAAGGTAATAAGCCATGAGAGCTTTTGGATTTTTATAGGGAATTAAACCACCAGTCGCATCACCATCACCAGCTCCGCTCGGCTTAGCAATATCCGGACTCTGATTGGTGGCGGAGTACGGATTTTTCGGGTCATTGGACATAGATCATTCATTCAAAGATTGAATATTTTTGAAACCGTGATGCTCTAACGCTAACAGAATGCCAGCAAACCGTCAAAAAATCAGTTGGCAACAGCAATCTCTTCTCCAACTTCCCAATTGGTGAATTCGTTCTCATCCCGGATGACTTTTCGATAAATAGTATCCCTTTCAATGGGTTCACGACCTGCTTCGCGAATTAGATCCTCAAGCCGCTCGACTGATAAAAACTCTGGGGTGGTTGCACCGGCATCATGATAGATCAATTCCTGACGAACCGTACCGTCTAGGTCGTCTGCACCGTAAGCCAAGGCAGCCTGAGCGGTACCTATTCCCAGCATGATCCAGTAGGCTTTCACATGATCGATGTTGTCCAGCATCAAACGACTGACCGCTATCGTTCTCAAATCTTCTGTCGCAGTTGGCTTTTTGATGTGGTCAAGACCGGTGTTCTCTGGATGGAATGCGAGTGGAATAAATGTCTGGAATCCACCTGTCTCATCCTGAAGATCACGAAGGCGAATCAGGTGGTCAATCCGGTGAAGTGGCTTTTCTACATGCCCATAAAGCATCGTGCAATTTGTTTTTATTCCCAACTGATGGGCAGTTCGATGGATGTGAATCCAATTATTTCCATCCGCTTTGTGTTCACAAATTTGGTCGCGAACCTCCGGGTGAAAAATTTCGGCCCCGCCACCCGGCATACTACCCAAGCCGGCTTCTCGTAGTTCCTGTAAAATCTCGGCAGTAGGACGCTTTTCAAGAAACTCAAACCAATTAATTTCCACAGCAGTCCAGGCTTTGAGATGGAGCTTCGGGAAATTCTCATGTAGCAAACCGATCATGTCGCGGTACCAAGCGTACTTTCGCTGGTGATGTAATCCGCCAACCACGTGAAGTTCGGTGCAACCATTATCTGTCGCTTCCTGACCCCGCGCAATGATCTTAGCATCATCCATCGCGTAACTTTTGTCGCTGCGAAGATCTGATCGAAACGCGCAAAAGACACACCGGTAAACACAAACATTCGTCGCATTAAGGTGCGAGTTGATGTTGTAGTAAGCAGCGTTTCCGTTCTTACGCTCTCGAACTAAGTTTGCTAGTTGCCCCAGATCATTGACCGGAATTTCAGGATCATACATCAGCAACCCGTCATCCAACGACAATCGCTCGCCAGACTCGATCTTATCTCGGATAGGTTTTAAACGTGGATCAACAGAAAAAATCATATCGGGTCTCTCAAGAAAAATTTAATTCTCGTGAATTAAGTCGTTGTAAATCTTTGCAATACTTGAAATTTAGTAAGCACCTTAACCGCGGGTCAACGTCAAGACGAACGGGCACTTCCGGCACTCGACTTAAGATCGGCTTAATCCAATCGCGAGTTTATTTCGATCATTGGAAACGGTCTATCTTAACCTGTAAATAACCGTTTGCAGTTCCCCTAAATAACCAGTAAATCAAGGGTTCCCGCGATCAACAATCCCACACTGATAATCGAATTCACATTAAAAAAAGCGATGTTTACACGGCCTAAGTCGTCTGGCCGAACGAGTGAGTGCTCGTAAATCAAAAGTAGAGTTACCCCCGCAAGCGTTAACCAATACAGCCACCCAAAACCCAACTGAGGTCCACCCATGAGAAAGGTCCAAGGCAAACTAGCCAACGAACAGATCATGATCAAATGGCAGACACTAGCCAATCGCAATGCCCCACCGATTCCGAGTCTTACCGGGATGCTATTCAAGTGACGATCGCGGTCGTACTCAAAATCCTGACAAGCATAAATTATATCAAAACCGGCAACCCAAAATAGGACCGCGAGTCCGAGAACGAACGACGGCAACAAATCCAGAGGATTATCCAGAACCACCAGACCGCGAATGGCAAGCCAAACGCAAACCGGAGAGAGCATCAATGCCAAACCCAGCCAGAAGTGTGCTAATGACGTGAATCGCTTGGCATAGCTGTAACCGAACAGGATTCCCATGACGGGAATCGAGACCAGCAGGGGAAGAAAATTGGGAAGAAAGAAGCACGTTCCGACAACGAACAAGAGTGTTGACAACACGGTGAAAGAGACAACCGAAGCCGCTGTCAAATCACCCGCCGGTAAATGTCGACCTGCTGTTCGTGGATTTTCAGCATCAATCTCGCGGTCAACTAATCGATTAAAAGCCATCGCAGCACTACGCGCGCCCACCATGCAAACTAGGATCCCCGCAAAATGCAGCCACCGAAAACTGACAAGCCCTCCTGGATCGGGAATCGACCAAGCCATAACTGCAGCCAGTAACGCAAACGGCAACGCAAAAATAGTGTGGCTGAACCGGATCATCTCCAGTAATTTTTTCAATTGCGGAAGCATAAGATTAATGCTGTCCTCTCGATGTTCAAATCAGAAATTGTAGAACCAAAACAAACGTCTACTCTGCACCCCAGCGACCGACTAGATCATGTTCAATATCAAATTGATCCAATATACGAGCGACTACAAAATCGACCAAATCCGAGACCGCCCCGGTTTCCTGATAGAACCCAGGCGAAGCGGGCAAAATGGTCGCCCCCGCTGCACAGGCCGTTCGCATGTTGTCGATTTGAATTAACGACAATGGCGCCTCACGGGGGACCAATACAAGTGGCCTATTTTCCTTTAAGTGTACATCTGCCGCTCGTTGAATTAAATTTCGGCTCGCCGCCGTCGCAATCCCCGACATCGTTCCACCACTACAAGGACAAACAATCATTCCTCGGGTTTTGAAGGAGCCACTCGCAATCGGAGTCATGAAGTCTTTGTAGTTATGATAAGTCAATTTGCCACCAGAAACGTGGCCGGGCAGAAACTGGTCTATCTCAAAATTTTGAAGATCGAAAGTAAGATTTAACTCATGCTCTGCCACCACCCGCGCTGAGTCACTGATTGTCAAATGAACTTCTAACTGAGATTCCAGCAGAACCTGAAGCAAACGCTGGCCATAGACTAGGCCGCTTGCCCCTGTTATCGCTAAAACAATTGGAAATTGACTCATGCTTGGCTCGCTACTTGGTTCCGATGTATAGTGTCGCAATCCCAAAAGTCAGGGGATAGAACTTAGCTGTTGATAGTCCAGCTTTTAACATTCGTTCGGTGAGTTGTTCGTAACAGGGAAATTCTCCAACACTGTCAGGCAAGTAACTATAAGCACTTGAGTCATTACGCGCCATCCACTGACCAATACGGGGAAGTATGTTCTTAAAATACCAGCCATACAAGCCTTTAATCGGTTGGTATCTCGGCACCGAAAATTCCAAGATCGCTACTTGGCCTCCCGGTTGGCAAACCCGCGTCATCTCGCGAAGACCCAGATCAGTATCGGCAACATTCCGTAAACCGAACGCTGCGGAGACAACCTGAAATCGGTCGTCCTCAAAGGGAAGGTTTTGGGCGTCTGCTTCAACAAACGAAACCTCCCGCTCAGTTTTTTCACTCTTCTCCCGGCCAACCTCCAACATTTCGTAACAAAAATCAGAGCCGACCACCGGAACCCGACCTTGCGTGTATTTATGAAATGAGAACGCGAGGTCTCCCGTTCCTGTGCAGACATCCAAAATGGGATCCGTCTGGTTCGGCTTCAGTTTACGCACGGACTTCCAGCGCCAATACCGATCCACATTCATCGAGAGAAGATGATTCATTCGATCGTACTTGGGCGCAATTTCGCCGAACATCTTTCGAACACGCTCGTTTGATTTATCGACAACCATGATTGGCTCTGTTTCCCGAATCGTCTTGCTTGGAGACCGTAAGGCCGATGATTCTACAGCTTTTTACCGTAAAACATCGACAGCACCGCTTTACTTGGACTGACCGAATCTGTCAGGATACATTAACTGCTGGGAATTGCTATGGAACTACCTAACGAACCGAAAATATCACTGTTTTAGCCTGAATCATATGAATCGCCCCGTATTGGACGTCGCCCTGCTGCCAAGCTTGGTTCAACCCGAATCGCTCACCGGGCAAACGGTGATCGTTGTCGATGTCTTGCGAGCAACGACAACAATCGTAAGTGCGCTTTACAACGGATGCACCGAAATTATGCCCCAGCCCAGCGTCGAGGCTGCCCGTGCAGCTTACCAGCAGTTTCAAGGGGACGCCGTGATCGGGGGAGAACGGGGCGGGCAAATCGTCGAGGGTTTTCACCATGGAAATTCGCCAATTGAATACACGCCAACGGCAATCAAAGACAAGACGCTCATCCTCGCCACCACCAACGGGACCGTTGCAATGGAACATTGTCGAGCCGCCAAACGCGTGCTTATCGGCGCGATGGTTAATCTCGATGCGGTCGCTCAGGAGACCACAGAAGACACCCGGGTAACGGTGATTTGCTCAGGAACCGACCGATGTATTACCAGCGAAGATGTCCTGTTCGCAGGCGCCCTGCTGGAACGGATTATCGCCATCCGCACCGCTTCCAACCAGCCAGCAGGGCAATTGACAGACATGGCATCGATTGCCCTCGGGCACTGGAAAACAACTCGTCAAGAGCTGGAACAAGGAAAGCCGCTTGCAGATTTTTTTCGTAACGCCAGAGGCGGACTCAATTTAGTCAAAATTGGGCATGACCCCGATATCGTTTTTGCTTCTCAAATTGACACTTTCCAGCTTGTCCCCGAACTGGACCTACAACGCTGGATCATCAAAAATTCGCAGTCGCCAAAAAATTAAAATACTTGCCAGCTCGGCGTGGTTCTCCCGCCTACTGTTAACGGCCTGAAGAACGTAAAATATAGACCACGGGGTACCAAGTTCCTGGTAAAACACGGCGCGACAACCGCAACCGACCCCAACACCAATGCAACATTTAAGCTTCTACTGGACCCCTAACCATGAATATGGACTCGATTGTCTCTCTCTGTAAACGACGAGGTTTTCTATTTCAATCCAGTGAAATCTATGGCGGTTTACAAGGTTTTTGGGATTACGGACCACTCGGTGTCGAACTCAAACGAAACGTAAAGGAAGCCTGGTGGTCCGACATGGTAAACGGGCATGACGACATGAGCACACTCTCGGGTGCTCCATCCCCCTATTCCATGGAAGGCTTGGATTGCACCATTATCATGCACCCCCAGGTCTGGAAATGTTCGGGGCACTACGATCTGTTTCACGACCATATGGTTGACTGCCGGGAGACCAAGAAACGTTACCGTTACGATCAAATCAATGGTCGCTGGGTGGAGGCAAAAGGGAGAACAATTTTCGTAACGGCTCCAGCTGGCGAAGATGAACAGGAACATTTGACAAAGCAGGCTCTGAAGTTTTTCAAGCTTCGTAATAAGCACATCGATGATTTAAAATGGGAAGGCCCAGTTGTTTGTTTAACGACTCTGGAAAATTTCGACGAAGTGCTTGGGCCGGATGCAAAATCACTGGGCTCTCTGACCGAACCCCGTGAATTCAATTTGATGTTTAAAACATTCGTCGGAGCACTCTCAGGAGAAGAAGGTGCAGCGTTTTTGAGACCTGAAACTGCTCAGGGAATCTTTGTTAACTTTAAGAATGTGCTCGACAGCACTCGACATCGCTTACCGCTGGGCATCGCCCAAATTGGAAAAAGCTTTCGGAATGAAATCACGCCTCGCAATTTCACTTTCCGGTCCAGAGAATTTGAGCAAATGGAGATTGAATTCTTTTGCCACCCAGATCAGTCCCAGGACTGGTACCGCTACTGGCGCGACCGACGTCTCAAATGGTATCACGATCTGGGCATCTCCGGTGACAACCTTATTATGCGAGAACACCATCAAAACGAGCTGGCACACTACTCGGTCGGCACTGCTGATATTGAGTACGCGTTTCCGTTCATGTCTGAGGGCGAATACGGCGAACTCGAAGGTGTTTCGCATCGGGGAGATTTTGATTTACGCAGTCACATGGAAGGAAAGCTCGATGAAAAATCAACTGATCTTGCACTGCAACTTGGTGCCGATGGAAAACCGAAATGGAAGGGCAGTGGGAAAGATCTCTCCTATCGGGATGATCTTACCAATGAAAAATATGTCCCGCATGTAATTGAACCATCAGCCGGTGCCGACCGGGCAGCCCTTGCATTCCTTTGTGAAGCCTACACCGAAGACGAGCAACCGGACGAAAAAGGGAAGATGCAAACCCGCACAGTCATGAAGCTTCACCCCCGCTTAGCCCCCATTAAAGCTGCTATATTTCCACTGGTCAAAAAAGATGGAATGCCAGAAATTGCGAAAGAGGTTTACCTTGACCTCAAAAAGCACTTCAAGGTTTTCTATGACGAGAAAGGAGCCGTCGGTCGCCGCTACCGTCGCCAAGACGAAGCTGGCACACCGTATTGCATTACTGTCGACGGGCAAACCCTTGAAGATCAAACCGTGACCATCCGCGATCGAGATTCCTTAGAGCAAACCAGAATTAAGATCGACGAATGCGAATCAGTAATTCGCAATCGAATTAGGCAATAGCAATTCAGTAGAGTCTGGCTCCACTGATTCGCCGAAGATTGACTTAACCTTCAGCGGCTAAGATTGCCATCGCTTCGTCCGAGAGATTAAAGTTGGCCGAAACCATTTGGACATCGTCGTGATCGTCTAAAGCTTCCATAAGCTTAAGAACTTTCCGCGCATCTTCGACTTCTATATCCACTGTGTTTTGCGGGATACGTGTAAGTTGCTTTGATTCACAAACAACTTCCGCCGCTTCCAACGCATCACTTACATTGGTGAAAACGTCCGGCTCACAAGTCACTTCAAAACTGTTCTCATTCGCCGCGATATCTTCCGCGCCCGCCTCCAATGCAAGCTCCATCAGCTTTTCTTCATCGATCTTGTCGGCCGAAATTACAATCAAGCCCTTCCGATCGAACATGTAACTAACACAACCAGTCGCTCCCATTTTACCGCCACCTTTTTCAAACAGCTTACGCAATTCAGGCGCCGTTCGATTTCGGTTGTCGGTTAAAATATCACACATCACTGCAACGCCGGCAGCAGCGTATCCTTCGTAGATGATTTCTTCGTAATCATCCCCTCCAGTTTCACCAGCACCTTTCCGAATCGCCCGCTCAATGTTGTCCTTGGGCATGCTGACCGCTTTGGCATCCTGAATTGCAGTCCGCAACCGGATATTTCCATCCGGATCCGCACCACCTGCTTTGGCTGCCACAATAATTGCCTTCGAAAGTTTACTCCATGCCTTTCCACGCTTGGCATCGGTAGCTGCTTTCTTATGCTTGATGTTTGCCCACTTACTGTGGCCCGCCATCAGATCACCTCTTCATTACGAAATTCAAATTCCATTCATCCAGCACGGTCAAAACCGGCGTTTGATAACCAAAAGCTTTATTCCTATCGTGGTTTTTTCTTCGAAAGCCGTTTCGTTGGCGATTTCTTTTTGGTCACTTTTTTAGTCGCTTTCGCCTTCTTTACTGGCTTGGCTTTCGCTTTTTTGACTGGCTTGGCCGCAGCCTTTTTCGCCGGTTTCGTAGCGGTTTTTTTAACTGACTTGGCAGCAGCTTTCTTTACGACTTTCTTCTTTGTTTTGGCTGTCGATTTGGCGGCGGTTTTTTTCGCGACCGGCTTTGCCTTCACAGGCACTTTCTTTTCGGGCTCTTTTTTACGACTTGCCCGCTTGGGGAATCGCTCTTTTGCGTCACCACTGATTTTTAAGATCTTGGACCGAATTGCCGTGCTGAATGGAGCGCTGTTAAACGCAACAGCCAGCTGATGAACCAAGATCGAAAATTCCGCTCCCTTGGCTTTTGCAATCGTTCGCTCTAGCCCTGGCACCCGGTCCTTCTTTGATTCATCTTCTGTCACAATTCCAAGTACGTAAAACAAACGCATCAAAGATTGGTCGAGTGGGATCGAGTGTCCCCCCAAGCCGTTTTGAGCAACGTAAGACACCACAAATTGGGAAACGCCGTTGAACTTCTGAAACGTCTGAACCGCTTTGCTAAGATTTTCTTTTTTTAGAAAATCAAGATCGAATTGATAGTAGTGTTCGAAAATCCCGTGAAGTGTTTTTTTCAAACTCTTCGCCGCCGCAGTTGGATCCGACAGATTGCGACATGACTCCTCCAACTCAGCCACCGTAGTGACTCGAACTTCGTTCCAGTCGAAGTAATTTTCTTGAAGCTTGGCGAATGCGTCATCCGCAGCATCAAAGGTTGAATCTTCCAGACAACATCCATAAATCATGTGCTCTAACACGGACCGATTCGATGGAGGCGTAATTAATTGATATTCTTTTTTGACGAACTTGTGAAGTTTCGTAATCAAATCAGCTCGGTTTTTCGCGGACATTTCTTCTCTTTACAACGGTGGAACCAAATTGGATTGAAATAGATTAACGTTTCAGGATAGTCTCGAATTCTTGGGCGTCACCACGTTGAATGGAATTCATTGCGATAAAGTTCCATCCAGCGAAAATCTAATCGTTTATACCGGACCTTCAACCGATTCGTCCGGACTCTCCCGGTCAGATTCATGCGTTTCACCAACAGTCGCAGTCCCGTTGGGCGATTCTGACGAATCCGCGGTGTCAGATCGCGCTGACCCTCCAACCTCTGAATCAACACTCTTTGCTGCCGCTTGCGCCTGTTGCTCACGCTCCGCTGGAAGCACTTCCTCAAGAATGCGAGTCACCAACAACGAATGCTGGATGCCCTTGTCGAGAACAAATTGAAGCCGCGGGGTGTACCGCGTATCAATGCGATTTCCGACTTTCTGTTGCAGGTAACCGGCGGAACTTTGCAACCCCCGAATGCAGAGGCTTTGTTTTGTTTCATCACCCATCACTGAAACATGAACCTTAGCTTGTCGCATATCAGGAGCGACTTCAACCAGAGTCACCGTGACGTCTTTGATTCTCGGATCCTTGAGATCAGCGATGATCGCCATACTCACAACTTCTCGGATCGCCTGAGCGGCTTTCAAAACACGACGGGAACTCATAATTCAAAGCCTGAAAATGACACTAAAACAAGACGTACAACCACGGACAACTGCCCGTCACTAAAATTCGAAATCTACAAGGTTCTCGCTACTTCTTCGATCTTGTATGCTTCGAGCGTATCACCTTCCTTGATGTCATTGAATTTTTCCAGCTTGATTCCGCACTCCATACCCCGCTGGACTTCCTTAGCATCGTCGCGCTCACGCTTCAACGATTCGATTGGGTAGTCACCAATCACGGTTTGATCACGAATGACTCGCATTCGGCATTCACGCTGAACCGAACCACGCATTACCCGGCAACCGGCAATCATCCCGGTCTTACTGACACTAAAGGTTCTTAAGACCATCGCCATTCCAAGTTCAACAACTTGCTCTTCAGGCTTCAAGCGTCCTTCCAGCGTAGCCTTAAGATCATCGGTGATCTTATAGATCACGTCATATCGGCGAATCTCAACACCCAATTCATCGGCAAGAGACCGGGCCTCTTCATTGGCGACAACGTTAAAGCCAACGATCACACCGGAAGAAGCATGCGCTAAACGGACATCACCGACTGAAACACCACCGGCAAGCGATTGGAGGATTTTGATTTCAACTTCGGGATGTACAATCTTGCCAAGTTCTTTTTGAATCGCTTCAATTGAGCCTTTCACATCTGCGCGAATGACTAGATTTAACGTCACCATGTCCTGGGAGTTGCGATTCAGATTCCCTGACTCTAGCAGTTTTTGGAATTCGTCAAGCGACGTCTCAACAGATCGGCCGCCAACCTGCTCAACTTTACCGCGATGCACTCTGGTCGCTGCAATTTCGCGTGCCTTAGCAACATCATCCACCACATAAAATTTGTCACCCGCACCCGGGGCTACGTCGAGTCCCGTCAGATTGACTGGCGTGGACGGTTCAGCTTCTTTAAGTTTCTTTTTCGGACGCAAGGTATCGTGCATCGCCTTGACTTTTCCAAATGAACCGCCACACACAACAACGTCACCGACCTTTAAAGTTCCACCCTGAACCATAATCTTCGCGACGACTCCACGATCGGACTGTTGCTCGGCCTCCAGACAGGTTCCAAAGGCAGGCCGCGACGGATTCGCTTTGTATTCATGCAGCTCCGCCGTCACCAGAATGGTCTCTAACAATTCATCCAAACCAGTACCAGCAATAGCACTAGTCTGAATCACTTCCGTTTCGCCACCCCATTCACTTGGCAACAATTCGTGCGTTGCCAGATCCTGCAACGCTTTGTCCGGTGTGACTCCGGGAAGATCGATTTTGTTCAACGCGACAATGATCGGAACACCGGCAGCCTTCGCGTGGCTGATCGCCTCTTCGGTTTGAGGCATGATTCCATCGTCTGCAGCAACAACCAAAACCGCAATGTCGGTAACGTTGGCACCGCGAGCTCGCATTTCAGTGAACGCTTCATGGCCAGGTGTATCAACAAAGGCAATCTTATTTTCGCCCTTTTTGATTTCATAGGCTCGGATGTGCTGGGTAATTCCACCCGCCTCCCCCGAAACAACATCGATCCCGATAAGTGCATCTAACAACGATGTTTTTCCATGATCAACATGACCGAGGAAAGTCACAATTGGAGCTCTGGATTCAAGCGCTTCGGCATCTTCCTGTTCGACATCAAAATCGGCAAGCAATTCATCTTCGAGAGATTGGTATTCGCGAATCTCCAATTCGATGCCCAACTCTTCGACGAGCATTTCGACCATCTCATCTTCGATGATTGAATTTATATTCTTATTTGATTCGTCACCGAGCTGTTTGATCGCAAACAAAACCTTAACTTTGGGAACGCCCGCTGCCTCCGAAAATTCACGCACCGTACACGGGAGCTGCAGGACAACGTTTTCTTTACGTGGAGCGGCCGTATTCACCGTTGGCCCCGAACGATGCCGACGACGGAAGGAAGAATGGTTACGAGCGGGTCGGCGATTTTGACGAGAAGGACGTGAGCCCATTGGACTGTCGTCACGAACTCCCCGTTCACGTCGAGAACCTAACACGCGCTTCTTCGCTGTTTCTTCGGAATCAGTAACCGAGTCGGCTGTTTTTCCCTTTTTCTTCTTATTCTTGGACTTGGTAAGGTGCTCTAACGGCGCAACGCCACCGCCAGATTTAACACTCTTAATTGCGTCCTGAGGCAAGGCAATATCTGGCTTTTGAACCTTTTCACCGGTCTCTTTTCGAGGTTGCGGCTGCTTGACTGCAGGCATCGCTGCGAAACGAACATTCGCTCCAGCAGACTTCTTTTTTGGCGCATCCTTCTTGGCCGCCTCGCCTTTAGCATCTCCACCGCCGTCAAGATTCTTCAGCTGACGACGCGGAGCCACACCGGGTGGACGCCGAGGCATCAATGGAGGCTTGACCGTCGGCGCGACAGTTTTAGGCGCCTTGGGTTCAACGGCTTTTGCTTTCGCGGAAACTTTTGGTTTCTCAGCGGCGTCTTCAGACTTGGTCTTTACACCACGAATTCGATCGAGCAGACCACCTCGCTTGGCTGGGCGTGCTGGTTCCTCAGACGTTGGGGGAGACTCCGGTGTGTCAGGGGCTTCGGCAACCTCTTCAACGACTTCCTGAGATTCGACTTTCGCCTCTTCTTCAACTGCCGGAGAAGCCACGGAAGCGGGTGCAACGATCTCACCAATCTTCTTTTTTGAAGACACCGGTCGCACAGGACGCATCGGTGTAGCAACGTCAGCCTTTGGCTCAGATTTTTCAACCTCGCCTCCAGCCATGAATCCTTTGACGATGGCAATCTCGTCGTCTTCCAGACTTGCTAGCGCAGAGCCCTTACCTTTGATATTTGCTTTTTCACAAATCTCAAGTAATTGCTTGTTATCAAGCCCAAGTTCTTTTGCAAACGCGTAGATGCGTACGGGCACGTGGCGTGACCTTCCTTCTTTGTTGGGCGATCCCAATTCTGACACCAGAACTGAATGACCGCCACCTTTTGACAATTTGCTTTACATAAAACGTCCCCTCTGCCGAACAGTGAAAAGAAAGCAACGATTTCGTTGAATTCCATACCTGGCACAGACACGGTTATATATCCCAACGAACCCAATGAACTGACTTTCGCCCCTTCACCTAGTCCGACTAATAGTAGTTTTCGCCTACTCCGGTGAATCCTCACCTTCTGTGGGCTTTGCAGGCTCCGCTAACTCGGTTGAGTCAATGACCGCCTCCTCGGAAGCACTCGCCGCTTGAGCTTGCAACTGCTGCTCAGCCGCAACTCGCTTGGCCTCCACTGCAGCCACCGCGGCAGCCGCTTTTTTAGCTCGTTTCTCTTCCGCTTCTCGCGCTTCCGCTTCCACGGCGAGCACGTCAGCCTGCTCAACAATGGCATCGACCTGACTTTCGGTCAAATCGCCCATCACCATCAAATCCGGAGGCTCAATCACTGAGAGGTCATCGTAAGACAAATACCCCTCTCCCACCAGACGATTTGCTAAATCTTCGTCAACCCCTTCGAGCTTACAGAATCCTTGAACCGCCCGGTCAATTTGCTGCTCCAGCTCCCCCTGGGTCATAATTTCGATGTCCCAGGTGCACAACTTGCTCGCTAAGCGAACGTTCTGACCACGTTTTCCAATCGCCAGCGAGAGCTGATCTTCTCGAACCAATACAATGGCACGACCCATCATCTGGCACAAAATCACCTCGTCGACTTCCGCAGGCTGGAGGGCGTTGGGAATCATCTGCATCGGATCTTCATCAAACCGAACGATGTCAATCCGCTCTCCCGCAAGCTCATCGATTACCATTTTAATTCGATTTCCTCGCACACCGACGCAGGCTCCCACGCAATCCACTTTTGAATCAATACTGCTAACCGCGACCTTCGAGCGATAGCCGGGCTCCCGTGAGATGGCGTTGATTGAGATCACACCATCGGCAATCTCCGGTATCTCGTTCTCAAACAACCGCTGAACAAACACCGGGCGAGTCCGACTTAGAACCACCTTCACGCGACTCCCTTGAGCCTTGACTTCTGTGACCAACGCGCGAACACGCTCATTCGGCTGATGCGATTCTCCAGGAATCTGCTCGCTCCGCGGCAAAATCGCCTCGATTGGCCCGAGTGTAACCGTCGTCACGCGGCCCTCATTCCGATGAACCGTCCCCGTAACCAAGTCGTTAATAATCTCATTGAACTCATCAATCTGAGAATCACGCTCGGCCTCACGCACCTTTTGGATAATGACCTGCTTCGCCGTCTGAGCACCAATTCGCCCGATGACTTCTTCGTAATCCAACTCATCCTGTCCGCAACGACCGGCAATCTGCCCTGAATCTCGCTCAATAATAAACTCAATGTCAGCTTCTTCGCCAAAATGCTTTCGCGCAGCAGACACCAAGGCTGACTCAATCGCGACAAACACAATTTCTTTCTCGATGTTTTTTTCGCGATGAAGTGAATCAACAATCCGCAAAACTTCACTGGCGTTCATTTTTATTCTTTCAGTAAATTCTCACCCGAATCGGGGTCAAACCACAAAACACGGTTAAGTTCAATTTTGACCTGCAACCGGTCACCCGGTGCACACTCGGCATCGGATTCCAACCGAAACAAAACCATTTGCTCAATCGTGTTCTTCTGTACAAATTTATCTTCTTTGGACCCTTGGGTTGGTGACCCGCAAACCCTGGAATGAACCATCGTCGATTCCCCCAGTCGATCGACCTCGGTCACTTCGACCTCAATCGCTCCCTCACTCTCCGCTATACCGACGTCCTCGGCCCGAAAACCGATAACGACCGATCGAACTCCGGAAACCCCTTCTAACAGGGCAGCCAGTCTGTCAAACCGAGGGGATTCAGGCCCCCAGGTCATTGGTGTTAGACCCTCAAATTCAATTCGATCGCCAACTTTACAAACTGTTCCAGAACAAAGATTTATTGGCGAATTGCCAATAAACTTTGCAACGAACAGGTTGGCGGGACGCTGGTAAACTTCCAGCGGACCGCCAACTTGCAAAATTCTTCCCTCATTCATGATCGCAACCCGATTACCCAACGTCATCGCCTCGACCTGGTCGTGCGTCACGTAAATCATCGTCACTTTCAAATCGCGGTGTAACCGCTTTAACTCAACCCTCAGTTGCTGCCGAAGCTTGGCGTCCAGGTTCGAAAAAGGTTCGTCAAACAAAAACGCCGCCGGATTCCGAACAATCGCTCGCCCTAAAGCAACACGCTGTCGTTCACCGCCGGACAACTGATGCGGCTTGCGATCGAGCAAATGCTCAATGCCTAATCGCAAGGCCGTTCGCCGAACCTTATTGCCAATCTCAACTCGCTGTCGAACAAACTCCGACGCACGCTGAGGTTGGAAGATCTTTCTTAAACCACGTCCAATTACCCCGCCACCAAACAGTCGATTCAATCTAAGTGTCAAACCAAACGATAGGTTCTTGTATACCGACATATGTGGATACAAGGCATAATTTTGAAATACCATTGCAATGTCTCGATCCCTGGGTGCAACGTGAGTAACGTCACGCCCGCCGATGCGAACCACTCCGCCAGTACTTCCCTCCAGCCCAGCGATAATCCGCAGTGTCGTGCTCTTGCCACAACCACTCGGACCAACGAGAACTAAAAACTCTTGATCTTCGATTTCAATTGATACGTCGGCAACCGCTTGTGTGCCATCCGGAAATCGCTTGTTAACACTTTCCAGCAGCACCGTTGCCATCAGTTACCCACCGTGGCCTTCAGCCAATTGCCTGTTTGGCACCAGTTAGTCAAAAGGCCCTTCTACTTTTTCACGGTTACCCAAACTCTGGCAACAACGAAAAGATAGAAAGACCTTAGAAATCTTCGATTCAAGCCCAAAATAATAGCGTAAAAATCCCCCTCAGTCAATCCAAATCGAGCAATCCGTCGTTCTTATTATCACTGAGATCGGCGAGTTCTGTCCAAGCCTACGCCCAACGAACCTAGTTTTACACGTGCTTTCAGCCAATTCCCTCTTTCAGACAACTCAAAAACCCTGAAAATTAATTCATTCGACCGATTTCAACGCGTTATTTGAAATGCGGCTCACCCAACACGCCAAAATCAACCGGACCCTTACCTGAAACCAAATCACGGACGCTGGGCCACACTGTGGACACTTGGCTCTGGGTTTAAGGAGGTGGCACTACTTTTGTCACGCCCTGAAGCTTGAGCCCTGTGCTCAAGCCAGTAAGTAGGCAGCCGACCGACAAGGTAGTTACCCCGCTAAAAAATCCGGTGCCGGCCGCAAGTAGCTAGCGACTCTCAAACCAAGCCCACGGCTTTAACAACAGTTATTCGTATTGTCGATTTTCCCCCGACATTCGTATACTCGCAGGTTCACGTTTGTTAGAACGCGACAGATTGGAATATGTCCCTAGCGAATACGTAGGTTACAGCGATTTAGACCTGGCTTTGCAATCCCAAGTCTGACGCCGTCTGCTTTGGAGATCGAGATGAGAATGGATTCTTTATTCGATTCAACAGTTGGCAACTGCAGATCACTGCATTTTCATTGTCAACGGTTGAATGTCGTTGGCATCGTTGCGTTATTTTCTGCTGGACTCGCTTTGCCGAGTTTCGCCGGGGCTCAAACCACCTTTAACAACAATTGGCCTCCCTCGATAACACCAACGCCGGGAGCGGCCACCCAGCCTTCGACGCCGCCCCCAAGTTCCTTCCAACCTTCCAGAATTGGAAACCAGGGGGATCCGCCAATACAAGTGCAACCAAGTTCGGTGACTGGCCTCTCGAAAAATCAACCGCAAAGCCCTCAGGCGTTTTTGGTAAATCCAAAACTAAAATTATTTCCTACTTCGCCGCCGGAATCCAATGCACCCGTAAAGCCCGACAATCAATTTCCAAGCAGCAAGCTACAGAACCTTTTGGAACAGAACCCCCCGGGACAGTCGGCAACTCGATCAACAACCACCGCCACGGCGCCGCGGCAGAGCCCCTCGCAACCAAAGGTCTCATCATTTGTCGCGCCAGCCAGCATGGAATCCGATTTGAACTCTCCGACAGGAGTTGCCGTTGCTTCGTTTCCAACTCAACCAAAAGCTCAACCAAACGCACCGTTGAGTGTCACGGCTAATCCGGCGGTATCCCAACCACAAAACTTCTTGGGTGCTTCTCCAGCTAGTGTTCCCAAAAAAGCAGTGGCGTCCGCACCAACCTCCGCACCCGCCAATATGGCGGTAGCCGGCTTCACGAAAACTCCCAACGACCTACCGAGTGCGGCTGGACAAATTTGGCAAGAATATGACATTACGCCCTACACATCGCGGATCACCAATAACAAACAACCGGAACGTTCGATCGTCGATTGGATTTTGCGCGAAACAGGAACAGAGATGTGGTTCTACCGTCCGCTGGGAATCTTGAATGCTGATAAAGAAAAACTTTACGTTTACCACACACCTGAAATTCAAAAAGTCGTCAAGAATATCGTTGACCGATTTAATCGAACCCGTGGTCAAGTCCAGAATGTCGATCTTCATCTGATGACCATCGAGCAACCAAATTGGCGTTCCGATTTTTATACCGTTTTACAGCCAATCAATGTCGCGAACCCCGGTACAGAAGCTTGGATCCTATCAAAAGAGAATGCAGCCATCCTAATCAATGCACTAACTCAGCGACCTGAGCTCAGAAAGCACAATTCGGGACGACTTAGTAATCACGACGGACAAACGATGGTCGTCGAAAAAACGACCCCAGTCGAATTCATTCGAAATTTAAAATGGCTCCCCAATCAGGTCCCCGCCTTCCAGCCTCAGCAGACCCGCATCGACGAGGGATATCGTTTAGAATTGAGCTGCCTTTCTTCGATGGACAATTCGACAATTGAAGCGGTGATTAAATGCGATGTCGATCAGGTCGAAAAACTAACAAAAGTAAAAGTCGATGCACCCCTTGGGAACGGTACAAAGCAGGAAGTCTCTCTCCAAATCCCTCAGCTTGTTAGCTGGAGGCTGCATGAGCGATTTCGCTGGCGAACCGACCAGGTGCTGATGCTCAGCTGCGGAGTGGTCGCTTCGCCCGAACCTAAAAATGACGGGGTCGGCCTCCGAATTCCCGGGTTGCCTCAAAAATCAGATCAAGCCGAAGCACTCTTATTTATTGAGTATCGCGGTCCAGCCCAGAGCGCGACTATCCCTCAAACTGCAAATAAATCGACCGCTCCTGTAAAATTACCATAAACTCGAGGGCTGCCGGTGGGAACTTTGGCTCGCTCTTCTTTATTGCCCAAAGTCACCTCGACGACTACGGCAAGAAGCCTAAAATAGATTTTGGACAACACCGTTATTTTGGACCTTCGTCTGTCCTTCACGTTTAAATTTCACTGCGGCTCTTGGTTCGAGACGCACTAATTCCATCCCTTTTTCAAAACTTTCGCCCAAAGTTTTTCATTCCATGGCCCAATCAGATCGCCGCGTCGTCATCACAGGAATGGGTTTGATCAGCCCCATTGGCAGTTCATCCACTGATCTCTGGGATTCGCTCAGTCAACAAAAGAGCGGTGTTCGCCTGCTTTCCAACCTTCCCACGGAACATTTCCCTTCTGACTTTGGAGGTGAGTGTACCGATTTTACGGGTAGCATTGATAGCTTTGGTCCGTTGGAAAAAAAATTACAACGGAGCATCAAAAAAGGGCTTCGGCTGATGTGCCGGGAAATTCAACTTGGCGCCGCCGCCGCTCAGCTAGCGCTGACGGATTCAGGGCTCGACTCGGGCAGCATCGACCCCAGTCGAATTGGCACGCTCTTTGGAAGCGATTATATCATCACCAGTCCACTGGATTTCGTTGAAGGAATTCGCGCCTGTTTAGATGAGGATGAAAAATTCAATTTTGATAAATGGGCAGAACACGGGCTGACCAAAGTTGAGCCACTGTGGTTACTCAAATATCTACCTAATATGCCGGCAAGCCATGTCGCTATCTACAATGACCTACGTGGTCCCAGCAATTCAATTACCGTCCGAGAAGCCTCGGCTAATCTAGCGATTGCCGAAGCAACCACCATCATCCAGCGTGGTTCTGCAGACTTCATGGTTGCCGGTTCTACGGGCTCTCGAATTCACCCTCTTCGCACAGTTCATATTGCTCTTCAAGAACAACTTGCCGACCGACACACAGAATCTGCCGGTGGAGATCCCACCAAAGCATGTCGACCTTTTGATAAAAACCGAACCGGCATGACCCTCGGAGAAGGAGCTGGCGTTTTAATCCTTGAAGAGCTTTCCTCGGCTGAAAAACGGGGAGCGAATATCCTTGGCGAAGTTGTTGGTTACGGCTCCTCCTGTGTTGCTGATAAAACCGGTGCAGCAAATTATCAGACAGCACTAAAGAACGTCCTTCTTGGCGGCCTCGAAACTTCTGGAATGGATGCACCCAGCATTGGCCATGTCCATGCCCACGGACTCGGATCACCTCAATGTGATCTTCAAGAATCACAAGCCATCGCGGAAGTTATGAAAGACACACCGGTCACCGCAGCAAAAAGTTACATGGGAAATCTCGGTGGTGGCTGCGGGATTGTTGAAATTGCCGCGAGCTTGATGGCAATGGAAAAAGGGCCGTTGTTCCCAATCATGAATTGCGATGATCTCGATGAACAATGCCCAATCAATGCTGTCCAAACCGACAGCATTGAAGCGGGTGACTCGTTTATCAACCTCAATGTGACACCCCAAGGTCAGGCAAGCTCCGTTGTGATCCAAAAGTACCAGTGACGGCTGCCTCGATTCTGAACAGTCATTCTTCCTGATTCTTCCCGGCCATAATCAAGAAGCTGATCAAATTGCTGGTTTTTCAACGATCTCTTCAGATTTGATGCTTTTTTGCATCAATTATTGCTCGCACTGCAAGCAACTCTCGGCAGCGAAAACCGACATTGATGTTGCTGCAGATCCGACACACAGGTCTCAAACCTCACGATCGTTTTTTGGTAACGCGTATTTGATTCCAAGGTTCGAATCAGTAACAGAATTCAGAATCGCTGCTCTCCCTAACGGGTGCGCGTTAAATATCAACCCTGTTTCTTGACCAAGCCAAAACAAGAAAGCGATTCGTTCAGGGGTTCTCGGCAATTTCCAAACGAACCGATCCGATCAAACCACCAGCCATTGAATTTCGTTCGCCACGGTCTACCTCCCAAGGAAGGTCGATTACAATTTTCAAGTGATTTGACAGCTGCAGCTGTTTCCCAATTTCCACTCGAAACGGGTCATCGCCCAACCGCATTGTCCCCAGTTCAATCTCATTGAGAGAACAAGAAGCTTCAAAATCAATGGCCTCCAAAACAAGCCATACCTCCTGGTCAGGCTCCAACTGTGTTGGCAGACCAAATCGGCGGCGATACTCGACACGGCCACGAAATGCGGCCCCCAACCAGTTCCCCCAGTCCGAAGGAATTGCTTGGCGGGATTCAGGCGACGCGAAGTCGCAACCGTTTTGCGAATCCAGCACCCTAGCCGTCCAGGGGCCATGTAGCCGAATGGTGTGAAAGTCAGGCAACAAATTATACCGATAGAGGACTCAAATCAATAGAAATTCAACCGCCCGAGGTAACCCGAACCGCCAT
>CALKNI010000071.1 GCA_938091115.1 uncultured Pirellulaceae bacterium
TGTCGCTTGAAAAGATCATCAATCCAATTTTCTGTCCAGCGGGAATCACCTGATCGTCTGGCTCAAGTGCAAAACAGAGTTCGTAAAATTTTCCTGGAACCAAAGGTGCACTTTCGGTTATCGAGATGTTGTTTTGAGGATCAGCCCACCCTCGGGTGATGATATTGTCGTTGAGTTTGGAGGAATCACTGAAAGGAAGCGAGACTAGCCAGACTGAAAGGTTAGCGGCTGGTTTGTTTGAAGCGAGCTTAATTTTCAACGTGGAGGTTCCCGAAAGGTGAACCGACTCTTTGAGCGTAGCCGTCGCATAAAGCAAGCGATTTTTTGATTCCGCTGACTGAGCTAGTTGTTTGCCACTAAATTGGACATCGTCAATCAGCGTCTCTTTGCCTTGAGACTTTGTACTGTCGGTGATATCCATTGAACCGGTGGTCACTCCACCCTTTCCAAGTTTAAGTAACACCGGAGCGGCATCGGGGTTGGGATAGTCGGCATAAGGTGTGGGGTTTTGTGGTCGCGCATCCTCGCGAACGACCCAGGCCTTCGCGTCCTTTTCGACGTCATTTTCAATTCCATGAAGGTAGCGAGTGAACCAGCGGTTCATCAATTTCATTGGTACATAGCCCCGATGTCCTCCTTGGTGAAGGTATGTTTGCAGTGGTACGCCTTTCTCTTTTAGTTTTTCATGGATCCGAATGGTGTGGCTTGGCATAACATTCCAGTCGTTAAAACCGTGCGCCATTAAAGTTGCGGCTTTGTAATGATCAAGCGCATTAGCGTAGTCGCGACCCGCCCAGAAATCGTTGTAGTCTCCAGTTAATCGATCTTGATTATTCGCCATTTCTTTATCGCGAATTTCACAGTCACAATGTTCGCGTTTTTCAGGATCGCCGCTATGAATGAAATTGTAGAGCACATCGATATCTTCTCCCATATAACCACCAGGATGCCTGACGAGTCCATTGGCGCGGTAGTAATGGTAGTACGAAGTGTTAGGTGCAATTGGAATGATGGCCTCGAGTCCTTCCACGCCTGTCGTTGCCGCGGCAATTGGGAGTGTGCCGTTGTACGAAGTTCCTGTCATGCCAACTTTACCCGTACACCAATTAGCGATTACCTCGTCTTGACCATCAGGCGTGGTATACCCTTTGGCACGACCGCATAGCCAATCGACTACGGCTTTGGGAGCTAGTGATTCATTGATCCCGCCGACCGTTGGACATCCCTGAGAAAGTCCTGTTCCGGGTGAGCAGGAGTGAACAACCGCAAAGCCTCTGGGCACCCATGCTCTATGGTGAGATTGGCTGATAAAGGGGCGTTGAGTTTTAGTGGTAATCTGCGGTGGATTATTACGCTCGGGCGGCACCTCTCCAAGTTCATGACTCGGATCCCACATGAACTCTTTAGAAGTTGAACTTACACCGGCAAAATATGGACTGGTGACGTACACCACTGGAACTTTTAGCCCCTCCGTCTCGGTTTGTTTCTGCCGAGTTACCGAGACGTGCATTCGGTCGGGTGAACCGTCTTGGTCGGAATCAAAATCAGTCTCAACCCACAGGTCGTGGGTGATCCAGTTTTTGGGATTTTTAAAACCTTCGACTATCTGAGCTTCACCGTCTTCAAATTGAGGAACTGCTTTCTCTTGAGCGTCACTTCGCGACACGTGGGCCGTTAAAAGCAGGAACGCTAGAAAAAAAATGTTCGGGGCCTGAGTAAGCCGGTGTGGGGATCTGGAATTCATCAAATAGTGCTTTCTGGCGTATGTAATCTTGAGGAATTTAACTTATCACGCTCTGTCTTAGATCTCAACTAACTCGCATTTGAACTGAAAAATCATTTACATTTAGTTGATTGGGATCCGCCGTAGTTCGGATGGAGCTGAAATTTTAGGGAGAGACAGGTGTTTATTTTGATACCAAAAAGCCAGCCTGGATTCGGACTGGTCAAAAGAGGTTCGGCGAAAGTCTATTCCAAAGGAATTCTGATTCTCTTCGTTGTTAATTTAGAAATCAAAAGTTTGCTTTGATTTCTTGGTTTTTTTGCCCGTCTTTTTTTCTTCCTTGAGTTGCCTCATAAAGGCCATGAGTTCATTTTTCTGTGGGCCGCCATTCGCGATTGCTTTTTGTTGAACTTCGATCGCTTTGTCGAGATTACCATCGACGACGTAAATGAAATGCGCGAGGGTGTCGAGGATCGCTCCGTTATCCGGATCTGCTTTGACCGCTGCTTCGGCGGTTTTTTTAGCCTGCTGCAGAATTTCTGGACTTACATCATTTCTCTTCTCGTGCTTCTCGTAGATGCCCCAGGCGATGCTGTTAAGCGCCATTGCATCATTTTTATTTTGATTCGTAAATTTTTCCAGCTCACCGGGGGCTTCGGGTAAATTCCCGGAAATTAGAATTCCCATGCGCGACATTATCAGTTGCTTTTCCATTGACTTAAACTCCGCATCGTCCATGAGAGTATCCATCATTTGAAGTGCTTTTTCCGGGTTGCCGCTGTTCATCTCTCCGCGAATTTTGCGCATCGCAAAACCTAATTTTTGGCTTAGCATTCTTTGCTCTTCTGCTTTCTTGAACTGAACCGCAAATGCCTTGCGATCCCACTCCCCTGCGACAACTTCTTCGAGTGGTTTATCCAGCTGCATGGGGTGGCCGATCCACTCCACTTGCCCCGTTTTTCCAATCAAGAAGGCACATGGGATTCCAGTTCGTTTGGCCGCGGCGAAGTAGTCTTTGAAAACGGATTTATCCGGGTCAACTGTCAGAGAGTAATTGTTGGTGAGGTCGCCATAGGTTTTGCCATCGGAGTCGCCCGCCACAGGACGCTCGAGAAAATTTGTGACGGTGTCGATATCTTCATCGCTAACGCTAATGATTTGGACATTGTCTTCAGAATGTTTGTCTTGCAGTGCAGAGATGTGGGGCATTGCCGCGATACAAGGTCCGCACCAAGTAGCCCAGAATTCAACAACATAGACATTCCCTTTTTCAATTTTTGTTGTGTGGGGGAGGAGTCCATTACGATCGCTAATCCAGAACTCGATATCGAGGTTGGGTGCTTTTGAACCAATAGTAAAATCCGGAGCCGCTTCGGCTTCTTGTGCGAAGCTTGATTGGATTCCAAAAGGAATCACCGAGACAGCGGTGACCAGCAATGTAATGATTGACTTATTGAAAAAATTCACGGTTATCTTTCATGAAATGGTGTGTTCGTTTTTTGCAATTTAAGTTTTAAGAAAGGGGATCCGTCGTGACTCGAACAAAAAAGACGAATTCGCGGAAAACCTAGTTTGTGTTTTCGAGTTGTCCTTCGGCTGGAATCTTAATCGTTTTTGATTTTGAAAGGAAATCGATTCGAAAGAGACCGCAAACTCCTCTATCAAGCAATACGGTCTCGGTTCCCATTTGAGCTGAAGAGCCACAGAATTTTACACGATATAATGGAGGTGGGGGAGAGAATTGTGACGAATGTCACAAGCCAAAGTTCGATCAATTGCCTTGTTTTTGCTTCTTCAATTAAAACGAAATGCGTTTTCGGGGTGCTTTCTTAAATTTAACGCGGTATGACACCATGTCGGAAAATCGTGAAACACTTAGGATACGCAACGCCTGCGGTTTATTAAGTCAGGCATCGCGGTCGGTGAGAATTTTGACCCATCTCTCGTGGCCGGCTCAAGTCCGTGAACGATTTTTCGCAGATAAAGAAAAAGAACTGCCAAGAGTCGCTTATTCTGAGTTTGATCCGAGCGATGCTTTGGAACGTGTAGTTCTCGCAAGGGCGTCATTCAAATGCGAGCAAGTCGTCAACGAATGGCTTCATATCTCAGCATTTAATATTGAGACTGCGGCAAAGATGTTGGCGGCTCGTGGAACACCGGACTTCTTTCGTTACTCAGCAGAGTTGTATGGGCTGCCGCATGATTTACTCTCAGATCATGAAAACTCGACGTTGCAATTAGCGATGCAGTTTGATTCCACTTTTGAGAAATTTGTGGGAATGGAACTTACGGGGTTTGATGATTCAATTGTGACGGCCAGCGAAGTTGCATCCGCTATTCGTCTCGAAGTCCAAAAAGCGTTTGGTGAAAAAGCTCCAAAAGTCTCTTTAGTAGACGATCTGTCGGCCAATGCGCTTGCTGGCCCTTCGAGAATTCGAATTCGACGCGGTGCTATGTTTACTGACCGGGACATCCAACAGCTCATTCATCACGAGGCTCATGTGCATGTCGGGACTTGGTTGAATGGTTTGGCTCAACCCAATGTTTCGATTCTTGCAGCTAGCCGACCGGGCACAACCGCGACTCAAGAGGGGTTGGCTGTGTTTTCGGAATTCATTACCGGTTCGATGGATCTGAATCGATTTCGAAGACTGGCCGATCGTGTTATTGCAATCCAGATGGCAATTGACGGAGCTGATTTTCTCGACGTCTACCGATTTTATCTTGAGAGGATTGGCGATCGAGAGCAAGCATTTGAAAACGCGAGGAGGGTTTTTCGAGGTGGTTTGCTTTCTGGTGGCTCTCCATTTACGAAAGATATTCTTTATCTCGAGGGTTTGTTAAAAGTCCACAATTTTCTTCGAACGATGGTTTCAGTCGGGAGAGCGGATTGCCTGCGATTGCTGTTTTGTGGAAAATTGGATCTTGAAAACTTACCGGTCGTCGGCATTTTGGCAAGCCGCGGAATTTGCCATCCACCCCGATTTCTTCCACCTTGGGCAAAGGATATGCGATTTCTCTTGTGCTATTTAACTTACTCGAGCTTTCTTAATCAGATCGATTTAGCGCAAGTCAAAGTGCATTACGAGCAAATGTTGCAGGCGATTCCACGCCAATCCGACCCGCGGAATTAACCCAACAGATTGTTAATCGAGAATTGATTTTATGGAAGCGAACGTTCCCACGTTAATTTATAAAGTAACCAACCAATCCGAATGGAAGACGGCGAAGGACGCGGGCGTCTTTGCCGGAGCCCCGGTCGACTTTGAGGATGGTTACATCCACTTTTCGACAGAAGAACAAGTTCGAGAAACGGTTGAGAAACACTTTCAAGGCCAAACTGAGTTGCTATTGTTATGCGTGGAAATCAGCCGTCTAAGATATGAAATAAAGTGGGAGGAGTCTCGAGGCGGGCAGTTGTTTCCACATCTTTATTCGCCACTTCCCATCGAGGCTGTTGTCGAGGTGATTGACTTGCCCAACGGCACAGACGGCAGTTTTATTTTTCCGAGCCAGTTTTAACGAGTTTGGGATCGAGAGTCGTCGGAATTTGAATTTATTCAATGGTCGCCCGAGGTGCTCGAATTGAAGTGGCGCGCGTTTTGAATTTTTCGATGGCCTCTGGAAGTGGGAACTCTAAGATGGAGACTTCGCCGAGGCTGCGTATTTCTTTTAGCCGGTTCCAGCCACGGGTTACCAGTGATTCTCGCTGGCGAACGTGAGTTTGGTCGAGTTGGGATTTATCAAAGTCGCCCTCAACCTGAACCGCTTCGAAGTCCTCGGCGACGATGTACTGTGCAAGTGTGGGATTGCAGCGAATGTGTCGTTCTGGCTCGGCGTGCAGTAACTCTGGGTCGAGCATGCCCGTAACATACCTCAAATAAAGATCGCTCTGAGTAATGTTCTCAACATCACCTCCGCAAATACTGCACAGATAGCCTTCGTCACACTTTGCCATTTGATTCCACCAACGTCCTTATCTAACTGAGACCGAGTACGTCAAACATGTTGTAAAGTCCCGGTGGTTTGTTAGCCACAAATTTAGCTGCGGCAAGTGCTCCGGTTGCGTAGCAGTCTCGATTGCTGGCTGAAACATTGAGCTCGATTGTCTCTCCCAGCATTCCAAAATGAATGGTATGAGCTCCAGGGTTGTCTCCGGTTCGTACCGCGTGATACCCGATTTCGTTTGCAGGGCGTTCACCGACTAGGCCTTCCCGTCCGTGTTGATGTTGGGTTTGCCCCATCGTTTGCGCGATGATTTCTCCAAACTTAAGCGCTGTACCACTGGGAGCGTCCGCTTTGTAACGATGGTGTTTTTCAATTATCTCAACATCCACGCCGGTTGCGTGATCTTTCAGTGCTTGGCCCGCTGTTTCTACAAGCTTCATAGTTAAATTCACAGCCAGGCTCATGCTCGGAGCCCAAACGACTGCGATTTGCTCGGCTGCATGGTGAATTTCTTCGATAATCGAAACGTCGAGTCCAGTCGTTGCCATGACCAGTGGCTTATTGTTGGACAGGCAGAAATTAAGTGCAGCCGCAGCCCCTTGGGAATGCGAGAAATCAATCACGACGTCGATATCGTCGGGGTAATCGCTAACGAAGGGGACGTCGATGGCCTCAATTCCAGCCTGGACTCCTGAGTCTAGTCCGATAGAGGGGTGGTTTTGGGCTTCCACTGCGGCCGTAATCTGGAGGGCGGCATCCTCATACGCGAGTGCGATTAGTCGTTTCCCCATCCTTCCAGCAGCGCCGCTGATTGCCAGATTCACCGTTTGATTACTCATTTGAGTCCTAAATTTAAAGGTAAATTTGTTTTTATCGCAATTCGGAGCTAACTGTGGCTAATGAACTGCGGTTCTAAGATCGGAAGGCGAGAGACGAAAAATTCCCAAACCATTTCCTGTTTCGTTTCGTAGTAACTGCCAGTCTAAAGCCTAATTAAGGTGTTTGAAACGCCCCAAACTCAACTGGATTGCCTTGGCTTGAGTGGTGTTTGAGACTTTTGCGGAGTCGTAAGTTTTTAATTGTCAGCGGTTTAGGATGATTTTGTTGGCTAATTAATGCATTTTTAATTGACTCAACACGGTGCCCTTCTTACAATTCCACCTCGATTCGGAGGTTGGTGCAAACCGAACCGGAACAAACTCGCCGGAACCAACGGATTTAACGGAGAACTAGGATGAAAATGAAAAAAGCGGACGTCAAGCCTTTCAAAGAGATGTTATTGGTACTTCGCGCGAGATTGCGTGGCGACGTTTCAACTCTTGCTGATGCGGCACTGTCTAACGCTGGCGGAGGTAGGAGTGGAAATTCTTCGGTTCCCAGTCATATTGCCGACATGGGAAGCGACACGTTCGAGCAGGATAACACGATATTATTGATGAATAACGAGGGCGAGACCCTTGTTCAGATCGAAGGCGCTCTTGAACGTGTTGAGAACGGTGTTTATGGTGTCTGTCTTGAGTGCTCGGGGAAAATCCCGAAAATGCGTCTCAAGGCGATTCCCTACACACCCTATTGCGTCAAATGTGCCAGTGAGCTCGAAAGCAATAACTACTAACGCCGAAGCTTCATTGACAGACCGAACCGAGGGCGGACGATTGCCATGGCATCGTCACGCCCTGTTTTTTTTGCCCTGTCTGATTGGGCTCACTCTCGATTTGGTAACTAAATGGTATATGTTTCGTTTCCATTTCGACCCGTTGCGAGCTGATCCAAAATCCGAGGACTACGCCGCTCAAATTCCACATTGGTGGATTTCTGACATCTTTGGTATTCAGACTGCCACGAATCCAGGCGCGCTTTTTGGTCTTGGCCAGGGCTATCAGTGGGTTTTTGCCTTGGTCAGTATTTTGCTAATTTTCGGATTTATTGTCTGGCTGTATTTTTATGGTGGAATCCGCGACCGCTGGCTTACCTTAACACTTGGAATCATTTGCGGCGGTGCGTTGGGGAATTTTTACGACCGCGTTGGTTTCGGGGCGTTACCGAACTATCCGGTTGAGATTCAATACAATGTTCGGGATTGGATTTTATTCAATCTCGAAGGAGTTCAGGGGTTTAACCCTTGGCCTAATTTTAACATCGCAGATGTCTGTTGCGTTTGTGGGGCGATCATGATGGTGATTTACGCTTACCGCGCAGAGCAAAAACCAGTCACGAGTAATGCCGAAACTGAAACCGAAGAATCTTAATTCTTTTTCGTTCGGTAGTTTTAAGAATTTAGGTGGTTGAAACGTGTCTAAATTAGAGTTCGAAGCACGCCTAACGTTTGCCAATCAGATTGCAAAAGCAGCTGGAAGGCGGACATTAAAATATTTTCAAACGACTCTCTTCGATGTTCAGAAAAAAGAAGATGGCTCTCCCTTAACGATCGCCGACCAGGATGCTGAGAAGTATCTGCGGAAGAAGATTCAGGAGAGCTACCCAACTGACTCAATTGTTGGCGAAGAGTTTGAATCGGTCGAAGGGAGTTCGCCTTATCGTTGGATTCTTGATCCGATAGATGGAACCAAATCATTTATCAGCGGAGTTCCCCTGTATGGAACAATGGTTGCGGTTGAGAGGGTAGATGTTGAGTCGACGAGTAGGAAATCGGTAATTGGTTCAGTTTATATGCCCGGGCTTGATGTTGGGGTTTACGCCGCCGAGGGATTAGGTGCTTGGTCATTTCAACGAGATCAACCGGTCGTCCGAGCGCAGGTTTCAAAAAAATCGCGATTGGCAGACTCAGTTTTGACTACCACATCGATTGATTCTTTTGGAGCTCAAGGCGCGGGCGATCTCTACCGAGAGTTGGCCAATAGCGTCTATTTTTGCAGAACCTGGGGGGATGTTTACGGATATTATCTCGTCGCTACCGGGCGCGTTGAAGTCATGATTGATCCGGAACTCAACGTTTGGGACGCCGCCGCAGCACAGCCGATCATCGAAGAGGCTGGGGGAAAATTTACAGATTGGCAGGGAGTTGAGCGAATCGATTCCGGAAACGCGGTTGGATCTAACGGTTTGATTCACGAGGCAGTTGTGCAAATATTGAGCTCTGGAAAATAAATAGCTCCGCCTGCAATGCTGAGATTTCATTAGTACCAAATCGTTGTCTCGTAAATGGCTTTTGCCTCGTTGAAACTTGGGAATTGACGCCCGAGCTTGGATTATCTCCTCGAGGAGTTAGCTGCGTCGTCATGTTTGGCGTTTAAGTTCTCGATGTGAGGACGCAGCGACAAGCCCGAAGTCAACTCTTGGGCGATGGTGGGCTGAGTTGTCGCGCTGACGATGGAAATGCTGAGAACTAGCACGGCCATTAGCCAGCCGGAAGCGAGAATGTTGGTTGAATTGCTGCTGTTCGTTTTTAGAATTACAATTTTTGGGTTAAGACGGTTTTGACCCTGCACGGTTTTAACTTTGCGAATTAACTAGCTTGATTGAATTTGATCGATAAATCTAATTCAATTTTAATGGTTTTAAAATTAATGTAATTTTTTGAATTGAAAATCACCACATCGAAGGGATGTTTTGATCGTGTTGCGAATTGAATCGTCCCAAAATTCTTTTCAGCGAAGCGGGTTAAAAAGCAGCTTGGAACGGATGTCTGTGGCTCGGTAACCTCGGTAAGAACGGAGCCGTGTAGAGATTAATGGCCACAGTTTTGCCAAATCTATGGTGATCAGTTGTACTGTTAATCGTGCCATAAGATGGTAAATTCATGACATAGGTTCGTTTGGGGTAAATGTCCAAGCGAACGCCGAAGTGATATTGGATTTGAAAGAGTATTTATGAATTCTGTCGTCAAGAAATGTTTTGTAATAGCTTTGTTAGTGAATTTTCTCGGGCTGATCGGTTGTGAAATAAGCGACTACAGTGAACTCGCCCAGAAAAACAAAGATCAAGAGAATAATTCGGGAGTGACAGGAGGGACTGACGTTGCGGGGTCGGCGTTGACCGACCCAAATGCGGTTCGGGGCGTTGCCGACTCTAAGCCTCAGGCCAAGGTGCCAGTTGCAACTGAGCCAGTATTGATAAACGGGTTTTCGCGAGCCGAAGAGGCTGCCGTTCGCGAGGAGTTAGAAGACAGAGACGCGTTCTTCTCGCTGGACAGTGATGGTTTTGCCGTCGAAATCGATCTGGCTGAGTGCTCGCTAGGAAGCGAAGCTCTCGAACAATTAGGTAAATTCACCAAATTGACCAGGGTGATCCTCAATGGAACGAAAGTCGACTCCGATTCCTTTGAGCAGTTGTCCAAGATTCTCAAACTCGAGTATTTAGATATCAGTCTAAGCACGCCATCGGCAGAGGATTTTGAGAAGCTTAAGCCTTTAAAGCGATTGAAGTTTTTACAGATGCTGAAGGCGACGCTTTCGGCGGAAGGGATGAAGGTTCTTTCCCAATACCCTGCATTGGAACAAATTCGTTGTGGACAAACGAGGGTTGGTGACGAAGAGTTGCAGTACCTCTCTGAGTTGAAGACGTTGAAAGCAATTGACTTGAGTGATTGCAATCGCGTGACAATTGTTGGACTCGAAGCGCTTTCCCACTGCCCCAATCTCTCGTTTTTAAAAGTTTGGGGCAATTCAATTGATGATGAAGCGATGGGGTTTGTCGCTAAGATGAAGAAGCTCAAAGTGCTCGGGCTCAATGACTCAAGTGTCACCGATGAAGGATTTAAGAGACTTGCTGATTTAGATTTGAGAGAAATTCATTTATTTCGCACATCTATTGGTGATGAGACCCTTCGGGTTATTGCGGGGATGCCGAACATCGTCAAACTCAATTTGAGAGACACACGACTGTCGGATCAGGGAATCGAGTACTTAACAGGCCTCAAGAACCTTGAAAAGTTGGATCTCAGCGAATGTAATTCACCGGGTATCACGGATGCTGCCGGTGAAAGCATTGCCAAGTTCTCTGGCCTCAAAGAACTAAATTTGTGGAGCACTAAATTTTCGGATGTTGGTCTTAAGCCAGTTACTTCGCTGAAGGGGCTGACCTCTCTTAATTTAGATAACACCAAAGTGAAAGACGAAGGCGTTAAGATGCTTGAAAGTATGCCTCAATTGACTTTTTTGCATCTTGGTAAAACAAAAATTACAGATGCTTCTAAGTCTTCTTTGATGGGTTTGAGCAACTTGGCATATCTTAATATTTCTTACACGGGAATTACGGAGGATGTCGCCTATGACTTAGACGACCACTTTGCAGAGACAGATTGCACCGTAATTTTGCCCTAGCCTTTGACTTGATTGGTGGTCGTTTTTGGTTGATTGGTTCGCTGAAAACTGGGGAGATAAAGTTTGCTTCATTAGAGCGAAGATGAAGTAGACGAAGCTAATTGCCTGTAAGTAATCGCTCGACATAGCCCTTGAATTGCGTCATTTTTTCTGGTGGATCACCTGGTCCAATGACCAACGGCCCTTCCTCATCGCTGGGAGTAAGGCCGTGACTGCCTTTGACCAGCGAGGCGTCGAGCGGGATGACATCCATCGAATAACGCATACCAATTTTTTTACGAATCAGTTTTCGAATTGCGCGAATTTTTGAGGTCATAAACAGCTCACAGGGATCGTATCCAGGTTTCCGATGAATGTCGACAGTCGCAGCAAAATCCGGAGCTAGTCGATCCTCAAGCCAATAGTAATAGGTAAACCATGCGTTCGGCTCTGCGAGCGCTATGAGTTCACCGCTTCTCGGATGATCAAGCTCAAGGTCACCAGGCTCAACAACCGCTGCAACGCCAGGAGCCGCGTTGAGAGTTTTCCGGACGCTAGGGATGTCTGAGGGGTTCGCAACGTAGATATGCGCAAGCTGGTGATCCGCAACTGCAAATGCCCTTGATTCACCCGGGATTAATATTTCCCCAAAGGGGCCCGAACGAATGTTAAGCAGGTCAGAATTTCTTAAAATGCGGTTTAGGTGAACTGGCTGATTCACGGGGACAAGACCGTATTCGGAGACAACAATCACGTGTGCGCCGATTTCCTCAGCGGCTTGGATGATCTGTCCTGCACACTGATCGACCTCCCTTACACGTTCCGGTGCGTGCGAGGTGAATCTTTGGAAGTCGTAGTCGAGGTGGGGTAGGTAAGCGAGTGTCAATTTTGGTTTTTTTTGCCGCATCACCAAAGCCGTTGCCTCAGCGATCCATTGCGTACTGGGGAGACCCGCGTGGGGACCCCAAAAACTAAAGAATGGAAACGGACCAATCGAATTGGTTAAATCGCACTCTGTAAAATCAAGGATGTCGAATACCTTTGAACCGTCACAGCCGTAATGAGGTTTCGGAGTGCAGCTATAGCGGACCCTTGACCCTTGATTGAACCACCAAAACATTTTGGCTGTTTCAACAACGTCGTAAAATTTCTTTCCTTGGATTAGTGAATTCGCTTGTTGCCAAAATCGAATTTCCTGTGTGTCACGGTAGTACCACCCGTTGGCGACGATTCCATGATCTCGTGGCGACAATCCGGTAAGTAACGTCGCCTGCGATGTGGATGTGACAGAGGGCAACGGGCTCTTCCAGGCAGCAGAATTACCAACGGCCGCCAAATTGGGGGCGTGTGCGAGTAGCTTGGGAGTCAGACCGACCACATTAATGACACAAACGCGGGTCACGTTATCTCTCGATTCTAATGGAACTGTGGATTTGAGTAGGAGGTGATAGTTTAACGGCAGGCGTTGCTAACGAGGATTTTCATTGGCGAGCACATCATCGATGATGGGGTTTAAAAAGTCATAGGATTGTTGAACGACATTGGCTGCATTGTGGCTGTGCCGACTAAGCTCGACGTGCAGGCCCCCCTGATAGCCGCAGCGATTTAATGATTCGATGACAGGAGGAAAGTGAATTTGGCCATCTCCAAACATAAGATGTTCATGAACTCCGGATTTCATGTCTTCAATGTGAACATTCACAACGCGATCAGCCCATTTTTCAATGTAATTTGCAATTGGTATTTCACTTAAACAGAAGAGATGCCCAATATCGAGAGTCATTTTTAGCCGAGGAGAGTCGAGTAAATGTGTGAGACGCTCGTATCGCCCAGTCGTATCAATCAACATTCCTGGTTCGGGTTCAAATCCAATGTCAATTCCACGTGACTCGGCATAGTGGAGAACAGTCTCAAGGTTTTTTACTAAACGGTCTATCGCCGAGTTAAATGACAGGTTCTCGGGCTTAATCCCCGACCAGATTGACACGCAGTCGCTTTCAAGTTCGACCCCCACATCGATGCAGTATTTAATAAAGTCGATTCTGATCTGTGATTGATTGGGATCAGGATCCAGAAGCGTTGGCGAGTGCTTTGATTCTGGATTCAGTAGGAAGCGGGCGCCAGTTTCGATCACGCTCGAAATTTCATGTTGTTTTAAGAAATGTTTAAACTGCTGGATCTGGATGTCTGCGGATTGGTCTCGCGGGCTAAGCCAGCCGTGGTCAACTGTAATGGCAACACTTTTGTAGCCTGTCTTGGCAAGCAATTCCAAACCGTCCTTCGCGTTGTGGTTTGAAAGGCCGTTTGTGTTGTAGCCGATTATCATGGAAATGCCGTATGTTGTTGCGACGAGCTCATGGCGTTTATGGTGATTGGATAATTTTAAAAAACAACGGCTGATTGATCTAGGTCGTCGAAATAAAGCGACTCAAGAGAAGGTTAGGAATCAAAAGACACAATACGATTAGGGCGTAATACTCCGATTGTGGTGCCGCGAGGAAGCAGATTACTGCGTCAAAAATGATGAGGCTCCGTAGTACAGAAATCACCCCCGATTGGATGGCGGAGGGGGTTGCAATGATCGCAGCTCCAATGACACGGCGAATAATCGTTAGCGAGATTACCCCAACAATTAGCGGATAAATCCCCTCTATTACCGAAGAAGGCTTGAGGTTCATTGGACAGTAAACAACGCTGCCGATGCCAGTGATTCCGGCAATGATAAACCCACAAGCGATGAAAAGAGGCAATCGTTTTTGAGATGCAACCGCCTCGTTGCGGCCTAATAATGTAACGCCGCAAATTAAAGTTCCAATGGAAATTGAAACCCACCACGCAACTAATGGGATACTCAGAAATGTTGGGGGGGATCCTGTGGATGTGATTCCCGTTGCAAGAGGAATCAGTGTGCTTGTGCCGAGAAGGACGTTGAGTCCGCGGCAGCTTCCCATAAGGAAGGGAGCGAGCAGCGTGCGTTTCAATAAACCATTGTAAAGCAGAATGCACACGGCAAGCAGGCAGGCAATTATGGTGGCGCGGATGAAGGGGCCGGTAGGCAAATAGGGATCGCTGCCGATGCCAACCCATCCCGCTAGAGAGGCAACAACGACTCCAAGCGTTAGCATCAGGTAACCCGAAGTTTTAGCAGTCTTGAGCGAGATTTTTCCGGAAGGCAGTGGGCGGCTAGGTCGTTGCACTCGATCGATTTCAATATCAAAGACATCGTTCAATACCATGCCCGCCAGATAGAGGAGCGACGATGCCAAAACGAGAAGGCAAAGTTCTAACGTCGGTGTCCAGGTTTGGTGGACCAGTAGATACGCCATCAAAATATTGGAGATTGCAGTTGGCAAGGCAGAGATGCGTAACAGACGCAGCCACGGGAATATTTTGGAGACCCGGGAATCCGTCTCCGATAGCTCTTCGTTTTCAAGTTTCATAATAAGAACAACTAAATTGGTCAAAAGAGCAACGGCTGCAACAAAGAAAGGTACACGCAAGCACGGTAATGCTTGCTCTTGCTAGCGATTCTAAGTTGTTTTCGGTCGCATGCCCACTAATGGACTGAAGTCACTGAATTGGTGGTGTGAGGTAGCTGTTTCGCAGTTAAAACGTTCAAAATGCCTAGGTCTCAGGTTGATTAGTTCTTTGATTTGGGGAAATGACTAGAGGTAGGGATTCGCGCAAAAAAGAAACCCGGTCGGAGCTTACCGAACCGGGTTTCACCCCCCTGGGTATACGAACTGAAGCGCAGCGATTCAGTAACGTTGTTATCGACGGATCGAGCCAAACTCTTTGGCAAAAAGCGTCAACTTTATCAGTTCTTTTAATTCCGTCATCCATTTTGATAATTCATGCAATTCGGGCAACATAAAGTTTACGCGCCAGGTAAAGATTACCGATTAAATAAAGAACGTGCCGTATCTTTGGCGTTTTTATGCAAACGGATTGTGGCGCACGAGAAGCCGAATAACGAATTTAAAAAGTCGTAAGCAAGGAAACCAAGTGAAACGATCGTCAAGTTGGATCGCAGTGCTACCCTCGCTTGTGATCCCGATCTGCATCGGGCTGATGTTGTATTTGGGACTCTCCTATTTGATCAACGAGGGGCAGATT
>CALKNI010000072.1 GCA_938091115.1 uncultured Pirellulaceae bacterium
CTCGGAAATGAGCCTTGGCACCGACACACCATTGACTCGTCGAGTATCGGAGCCGATGGAGTCCGGCTCGCCGACTTTAATATGGACGGAAACTTGGATGTAGTTACGGGCTGGGAAGAATCCGGAGTCATCCGAATATACCTGAATCCTGGGCCGGAGAAATCAAAGCAACGCTGGCCCTACTGCCAAATTGGCGAAGGAAAATCGCCTGAAGATGCGTTTGCCTTTGACATAGACGGCGACGGAATACTGGAAGTGATCAGTTGCCATGAAGGAAAATTTAAAAAGGTACTGGTTCACAAATTCAATGGCTATAGGAACATATTGCCAACGCGTCGCAATGATCAAGAACTTTTAGATTCTTCCAATTGGACAACAAGTTCTGTACCTAAACTAGCTGGACAACAGTGGATGTTCGCCACACCGATTAAACTAAGGAACTCTTGTCACGGCATCGTCTTCGGATCGAAAGGTCCTCAAGCGACTTTGACGCTCCTGCTCCAGCCCTCTAAAAAGACCAAGGATCCTAATGATTGGCTACCAATTAGACTTAGGAATTGCGGGTGGGTGATGTCCATTCAAAATATCGACATGGACAACGACGGTGATACTGATATTGTATTTAGCGATCGAAAAACAAACACACGCCTCGTTGGCTGGCTCGAGCAACCTAATGAAAATGCCGAAAATCGTGTATGGAAGCAACACGAAATAGGTGCGACAGGCACTGAGCCAATGTTTATCGATGCGACTTCGAAAAGAATCTTGGTTTCGACAAGAAACTCAAACTGGATCGACTTTCGTAATGAAAATAATGGAATTTGGAAAAAAACCATTCATTGCAATCCACCTTCGGTTCCATTTGGTAAAGCTATTCGAGCGTTTGGAAAAGGCAACCTAATCCTGACAGCAAACACTGCCGCTGATAATGAAACCGAGGATCAACCGGGTATCTGGCTCAAGAAACCAGCGACAAAGTGGCAACCAATCGGTACCAGCACGGAATGTAAATTTGATCGAATGGAACTAATCGACCTCGACGGCGATGGTGATTTAGACATTCTCACTTGTGAAGAACGAAAACGCCTCGGTGTCGTTTGGTATGAAAACCCAGGTGTTAAATAAAATAGGCAGCAGCTTCACCAGTTCAATTGCCAGTTTCAGTGTTGACTAATCTAGATTTCAATTGCCGCTTCAATTGAGCAACTAATTCCAGTTCAGTGGCGGCGATATTAGCCGTTTCTTTCTCAGGCGTACGATGATCGTAGAGTTCAACAAATCCATCATCGTGGAGAATTAACCGATGGGTTTCGGTTCGTATCGTTTTCGCTTTTCGAAAATAGGAAATCGCAGGACGGCCCTTCCGGTTTGGATCTTGTAACATTGGAGCAATGGAAGTTCCCTGTGCAGTTTCAGGAGTTTTAAGTCCAGTTAAATCACAAAGAGTAGGAAATAGATCCAAAGTTTCGACAATTGAATTCGTAGCTGGCATTTGCTTAAAATCCGGCGCGCAAATGATCAATGGAGATCTTAATGATTCTTCGAACAGCGAGTGTTTTCCCCAAATAGAATGTTCTCCGAGATGCCATCCATGGTCTCCCCACAGAATAATGATCGTATTATTTGCAGCTCCCGTTTTTTTAAGTCGTGCAATGATCCGCCCCACCTGAGCGTCAGCGTAAGAGACACACGCCGCATAATGTTTCCGAACATTATTTGCAAACTCAATATCGTCATTTGGATTTCGATTCCAGCGATTGTATTTCATAAACTCACCCGATCGATGCCAAGTCGATTTACCATCGGGTTTACCCGGATGCGGTATGGCCGGCAACTTTACAGCTTCATATCGTTGAAGGTACTTGGCGGGCGCTCCAAAGGGCAGGTGAGGTCGCAATATCCCAACGGCCAGAAAGAAGGGAGAATCTGACTCGGACGCCAACTGATCTATTTGACGCAACGCCTCATTTACCGAAACCCCATCTGGATAAATGTCATCGCCACCTTCCACCACTTGCAACACGTCCATCGTAAAACCACCGGCCTTGGTTCGAGTGTCATCTCGAATTTCGCCATGAGCGAGCCCATGCATCCAACCGCGCGGATCTTGCCATACTCCAGCCGGCAACAAATGACGATTCCACGAATTCGGCATCTCAGGTATCTTTGGATCATTCCAACGATCACCTCCTAGGCCCCCGGGATGATGAGAGACCTTCCCAACTGAAACGGTGGTATAGCCGTGCTTTCGAAACCAAGCGGGCATGCTTAGAGAAACGGCGTTTGGATTCTCACCAAGCTGAACCGCTCTTGAAAACAACGAACCATTCCCCGCCCCTCCGTATCGCCCAGTCAGTAAAGTAAACCGCGATGCACCACAGGTTGGCGCCTGTACATAATGGCGATGAAAAACAGTACCCGAGGATGCCAATTCATCTATATGAGGCGACTTAATGTAGTCGACACCGAAACAGCCAAGCTCCGGCCGTAAATCATCGACGCAAATTAACAACACATTGGGATTCTTCTGTTGAGCCAAAAGCACTGGGCCAAATATCAGCACGAACAGGGTTGTCAAATTGATAATCAGCGTTGGTTTCAACTGCATCCCATTTCCTGTAATGTTTAATTTATGGCTTTACTCAAAACCCAGCCTGATTAACCATAATGCGATTCGCTTGCGAATACAATCAAGTTACGCGACCGCAATTAGATCGTCTGAACGCACAAAAGTACCGTCCCCTTAAGGTTCCATCGCAGCGAGCTATAGAAGAGGCATTCGACTTGGATAACGGAAAACAAGAAGACCCGCACTAGCGGCGTGAATCAAGTCTTCTTTCCAAACTACTGGAATTAAAATCAATTCGATTTTTAAACAGTCCAACCCAAGTGGTTGTTTTTTGTCGCTGAACGTTCGACCACTTCAAAACGAATCCCCTCGCTTTTGTTTGCTAGGATTTAGAAGACCAATTCTTAAAGAAGGAAACCCAATTCAAGGTTGCCGCAACGGTGAATCCTGCGAACGCTATCAAATTCAGCGAATTGGGACCAATTGCTGCTGATCCACCAGAAAACACAACCGCAATGGTTGAAAAGAATGCGATCAGGAAATAATGATTCGACCCATTACTTTCGCCCTTTTTTGGTCGCGGAAGTGACTCCGCTTCATCCATCTCCGATGCACCTTCGACATCGCAAAACAATAGTCGTTCTTTGGCTTTCTCAAACTCCGTTTGAGTGAGGTCACCGCGATCCTTAAGCGACGTTAATTTCTCAAGCTCTGTGGTTATATTCATTCTTTTTTTGAGACTGGCCAAGAGACTAAACTACACCAACTATTTTTACTCTCGAAACTCTGTAATTCCAACTGCGGCATTAGAATTCTACAAACACTTTTAAACTTAAAAAAATGCCGCTTGACGCGAAAGATGTTTTCAAGCCAACAAAAAAGCAACCAACAATAGTCAACTTTGGAGATTGCACCCACCTTCGCTTCTATTTTAGTTTTACAGTGAATCTTGCAATACCGGTTAAACTAAATTTAGCCTGTCCAATACTCAGGACAATTCAACTCATCTCTGACGTTCCGAACATATTCAACCAATGGTCTAATATTTTGAACAAACATTCTTTAAATTTGACATAAACAACCTCGCTAAACTTAAGGGAAGTCATTGCAAAAATGTAGAAACCGTATAGCTGGACTCAGTTTCCCCATTTCTAAGTTGAACATGCGACCTCTCGGACACCTGCGATCGAAAGCCACTATCTGCCAAGGCGAAATTAAGACAATCGCAAGGTTACCCAAGAAACTGATCGTTGCCTACCTCCCGAGGGTTTTTACTCTTTGCCAACGGAAATCGATTAAATTGTTTGCCGGCAGAACAACTCCGCTATCCATTTTAAAAATCACAATATTTGAACCCCGAAAGTCAATTCCCTCTGCATTTTCGATTACCCCGCCCGATATTGAATTCGGCGATTTTCGTATCGTGTAAGATACCTTGATCAACCCCTGAACGTCATATTCATCGGAGTGTGAACCGTTACGATCAACCCACCAACCGAGGCTGATTCCTATTAGTGCAATGAGCAGTAGTAAGTTTCCGATATTGAACGAAAGCCGATTTGCGTTTTTTCGTGAAGCTTTTCTGTCCTGAGCAACAGTGTCCATTAAAAATTCACCTATAAATGTATTCAGCCAGTTTCCTTCGACGACTCATGAAAATTTCGCGTTGGCGGATCAGATACAAACCCATTGGTCGGCCGCAAAACATAAAACGTCAAGAAATTGTTCACCGCTCCGCTTACCAAATCGGCTGGTAAAAGCCCGTGCCATTACATGACAGCCTACCAATTTTCAAAATTGTTCGGAATTACTTGACGAATTAAGTTGCAGTTGTGTCGGCCCCAACACAATCGAAAAACTTGGGTAGTGATCAACACGGGCGAATTACTAAGTCTCAAACGTCCGGCAATACAGCTAAAACAATGACTATCTATCTTTTGCCGGCAAATACTCGCAAAACTGGTCAAGTAAATCACGCAACTCTTTTAAGAAGTTCACCTCCGCCTTAGTCGTCTTTAATGGAAGCCGCAAGACTACCCTTAAATGGCATTTCTTTCGACTATTGTTGGGATAATAAATGTACTCGTTAAAAAACTCGCGCTTAGTGAGTCCCTCAACTCTGGCATAAGCTGGCTCCTTCTTTAGATCACCTGTGCGATACCAAATATCGCACCAGACGCCATCGTCCATTGGACCCCTTTCAGGAGCGATCAATGGATTCACTCCGGGCAATCTTTTGGATATAGCTTCAGTAACATAAATACGCGTCGCGAATTCAAAACCGATGGCCGTTTCAAAAACATGGGAAGTTGCTTTCGGGTAATGCCTCACGACCAGTTCATCGATCGCTCGATGCAGATTTTCCAAAGAAGGACTTTTTAGACCTTGCCCAACAACCACGGAAGTCGGTAATAGAAAAAGAAAAACAACAAGATTGCGCATCGAATTTTTTAGCATTTTTAACTCTCTGGTTTGTACCTTAAGGTCAAAGATGGCAATTTTTAAAACTTCACCTACGATTCGAATTTAAGGTGGATTCCATCATTTATCGAGCGGCAATCTACCGTGATGAACAGTCATCACGCTAAAGCTTGTCTACCAACTTGGTTATGAGCCATTATCATCGTTTTGGAAACCGGACGTTTAGTGGATGTAGCTTGCACTCGAGCTAAATCACTGTCCGCGGCGCATGACAAAACTAATACCGGCTTCTCTAGTAAGTTAGGTCTTTATACTTATTCCGAACAAGTTGCTCGAACATGTCGAACTAGGAATCAGCACGACATGTTTTGTGCTATCGGCAAACCCTTTTTCTAGATCATGTTATTTTTTTAAGAACATACTTAAAATTTTTTTTCTGAGTGAGTTAAATAGATGACGGTTTAGGTTAGATTGCTGATTGCCGGTAAAAATAAACAGCTGCAAATAACAATCGAAGGGCGAAATACGCAAGCGATGCACAAGTAAATATGCTTTTATTCAACTGCGGTGAGCAATGGCATCAACTTCGATTCATTGGACCGTCAAACCTCGGGGTCCGATGAACAACAGAGATCAGGACGACCATGCCATTCATGAACGATATCTCGCATCAACAAAGCGCAATCAAATTCAATCGAACCGCTTGGAAAACGAGACTGATTCTCAAAGTAGCTCGATTGAACCGAGTCAATTTTCAATGAGTCTACGTGCCAATTTTTACATTGCAGCTCAAGGCCGTCAAACTTTCCATCCGCATTGGTGTCAGAATATCCGAGCGAACCATTTTCAAAAAATTCAGAAGCAGATTTGAGCGAATTAAAAACTGAAGAATCCGGAATAGCTTCATCAACCGAACCAGATACTTGCACGTTGGCGACACCATCGTCACTTGCCATGGTGACAGAATAATAATCACCACCTTCTACCACCGTGAATTGTGCATGGTGGTGTATTCCCGGGAAAACTCTACCGCCGGCAATTGAGTTTAGGATCGAGCTAGTATCACGTCGGGGGATATAGACACCCTGCCTAGTCTGACCGTTCACATCCCACTCAACGGCAATCCTGTGCGCCGCATTCTCTGAACCAATTCCCCAGGGGATGGGAAACAGCTTTGGTCGAACACTTTTTAACCGAATAAGGCAGATTCCTCCGATGGCATAACCGTTGACCGTTTGTGGTCGAAACGGATCAGGCAGGGCAGCTGCCATACACGTAGGGTCAATCCGATAGTTTGCCAAAATACGCCGATCAATGATTCCACTGATTGCAGGTAAACGCATAATGTTTCCTAATTACTTAATAAGTCAGATCACTAAGTTGTGATACAAATCGTGTATTTAAAATACCGCGTCTAGATGACTTCGTTTCGAACGCCACCAGCAAATGACAACTATGAAGACTAGGTTAGAGCCATTCACAATTGATTATCGGAATGTGAAAATAAAAAAATAATAACATTCCATTTGATACGAAGGCTTATTCGCTTGGTTGTTGATTCGTAATGCCCCCAATCGGCAATGTTGAGGTTCGCGTGTCTTAGCTGACCACCAGCAGCACTTATCTGTAAACAACGCAATTTGGGTGAACCATTTGAAATTCTTCAAGCTGTTCATTACTAACTTTAGTTTTTCGAACAAAAATTCTTTTAAGCTTTAAATTGGCCAAAGGCGCTAAGTCACTCACTTCTGTACGAGACATATAAATTAATTCGAGATTCTTCAATTCAGCCAGCGGCGCGAGGTCACTTAATGAAGTGCCGTCAAGTCTAAGTATTTTTAGTTTGTTAAGTTTTGCCAGCGGCGCGAAGTCGTTTAGCTGTTTGCCTTGAAGCGTAAGGAGCTCGAGTCTCTCCAGCTTTCCCAACGGAGACAGGTCACATGACCCAGTACAAGAAAGGTCAAGCCACTTGAGGCTTACCATCCCTAACAAAGGCGATAAATCGCTAACCTTATTATTGGCCCCCTCAACGTTAAGTGTTTCCAGCTTTTCCAGCCCTGCTAGAGGCGAAAGATTACTTACGTTGGTCCCGGAAAGATGCAAGCGTTCGAGATGAAGCAGACCCGCAAGTGGGCTCAGGTCGCTGACTTCTGTGCTGGATAAAAATAAACAATTGAGATTCTCTAAACCGGAAAGAGGAGATAAATCCCTCAACTCGCTGGCATGAGTAAGGTCAACCAGTTCGAGCTTCTTGAGCCCTGCCAGCGGAGATAGATTAGTTACTTTTGTTTCACGTAAGATGAGGTCTTGGAGATTATTCAAACCGGCGAGAGGAGTTAAGTCATCTAATGTCGAGTCACACAAGACAAGTCGAATGAGGTTTTCCAGATCGGCTAGAGGACCTAAGTCGCGCACCTTGCAAGTGCTACTGAGGTCAAGCTCTATGAGGTTCTTCAGACTTGCCAGAGGGGTTAGGTCACTAACCTCGCTCCGTGAGACGTTAAGGTAATTGAGATTCCTCAGGTTCGTCAGTGGCGAGAGGTCACTCACATATGTATTTGAAAAATCAACCGAACGTACTGTCTTCCCGAACAATTTATCTTCTAGTTGGTCCAACCAGCTTATTTCAAAATCACGGAAGGGGTCACGAGAATAAACAAGGCCCCCTAGGCCTCTGTTGGGAGTGATTTCAAAAGATACACTTCCAAGCATTTCCCCGACCCACGCAATCACCGCCTTTTCCTTTTTTCGCTGCTCCAATTCAAAAACAACCCAACCGAAAGCCACGGATGCAAGCGTAACAAAAACGAGCAAAGTCCGCAGACGGAGTTGAAACCAACTGCATTTAGTAGGGAGTGTTTGCTTTTCTTCCGAAGACATTTGTATTCAATGGACCTAAGGGCTCCATCAAGAATGAAGTGACAGGTAAAATAAAAACGCGATCGACAAATGCGATGATGTCATTTTGTTGTATCAAGGATCCGTTTGCAAACCCGCCAATCGGATTCAGACTTGGTAAGTTTCGTTTAAGAGATAGACCACGCACGATTTCCAAAGTTATCCACTTAAACAAACTCCCCGCACTTAATTTTTATCTTGCAACCTATCCCTCAGTTTTGAACCCCGCCTAAAAGGCTCCAGAGTATAGGTGATTAAAGAAAGCATGCAAAATGTGAAAGGATAATTGCATTTTCCGATTGCTTTGGCGGATTCTATAAATTTAGGCGAAAACTCCGCAGTCAGGTTAATGGACTGACGAAAGAGTGCTACCCGAACCAACTTATTTTGCAAATCGGTTGAATTTTTGTGAGAATGCCTTAAGCCTTGTCTACTTATCGAACAGGTTAATTTTTCGAAAGATGTGACAACGAGAACAGTCGCATCCCTATTAATTATTTTCAGAAACCAGAATCAATGCTTCTTAAGATTGCGATTACTTTCCTTGTAGCTACCTCTGCTGTAACCTCGACTGCGGAAGAATTAAATATTCTTTTTCTTGGAAACAGCTTCACCGCACGACACGACATCGCCGGACTCGTTGAGCAGATTCTTGAGGAAGGTGATCCCGGAACCGATGTGAAGGTTCAGAGAGTTATCTACGGTGGACAAAATATGTTCAAACACTCGTCTTTTTACTTTAGCCAGAGTTTCATTGAGCAAAATACACTCACTCAAGTGACGATCAATAACCGCATCGAAAAAATGAAAGAATTTCTTAAAAACGACACTCCGCCCAAGCCTGAGGAGTGGAACCGACACTGGTCATCTGTCGGCAAAGCGAACGTGCCCTTTGCGGGTATCCATAAACACATTTCGGCGGCCATCAAAAACCATGAATCCCTGTTGCGAAACAATCCCAAAACCAAGTGGGACTACGTGGTCCTACAGAGTTGGCGGGATGTATCTGAACAGCCGAATCAGGGGTATGAGCGCTACGCCACGAAACTTGCGAAGATCGCAAAAACACAAGGTTCCGAAGTGATTCTTTACATGACTTCACCCGAAACGCAGAACCAAAAACCCGTGACCCAACCGTATAACGTAGTATCTGCCAATAGAGACACGGCGGTGGGCTTGCGGATGGCCAAGGACTTGCAACCGAAAGCCGTGATTCCGGTGCCTCTGGCGATTAAGAACATTCAGACGGGCGACAACGGTAAACCGGGAACCGATCTTGTCTTTCGCTACCAAAATGATGGGCATCCGAATCAGACCTGTGCCTTTCTGGTCGCCAACCTCTTCTATACGGCAATTACTGGAAAGAGTCCCGAAGGCCTCACGTTCAACTCAGTCACCGAGACCAAGTTAAAGAAGGGAAAAGATCCTGATGGAGGAAACCCAACCGTAGTCTTCGAAAACGACGAGAAAATTTATTTACAACGAATGTCTCGGGAGGCCGTGTTGGAGTTCAAAGGGAAGCAACGCTAGTAGATCAAGCTGAGAATGGTTTTCCGATAGCTTCTTCTCCCTAGACCTCTGCATCTTCCGTCTCATCAGCGAACTAAAAGGCGTTACTGAAACAAATCGAATCGATAGTTTTCAAATAGGCATATTGCATGTCCTCTAGCTCCAGGGTTTTTCACACCTCGTGTTCACCGTAAAAACATACCGCTTACTATTTTGAAAATCGCATGGATTTCGACGGCGACAAATTGAAACGCCACCCCGAATTTCGTAATTGACTCTTCAACAACTCAACTTAAATCAAGCCATGGGACTTCCCTAGAAATTACAAGAGTTATCGCGATCAAAATCTCATGAAATAACTATTCCCGTTTCGTTCCACACTACCTATGTCGACAATGGAACCAATTCAAAAAACTGTGGGTAAAGGCCATGGATTATAAATCATAAAATCGTGGATAGACGTGATAAATTAACTACGTTTTGGAATGTTGATGACGCTGGGATAAAATGACTAAGCCGGCGCTTACAATCCACCCAAGCTGATCTAAATCCTCGCCAAAGTTTTTAGTTTTTGCGATTTGAGTGGTCACGATAAAACCAATCCCTCTAACGACTACCGCTTTATTCTAAATGTCGAACTTTTTCGCGCTGAGGAAAATCCCTATATACGGGAAGGATCAATTTGCTCGCTCATCGAATATCTCTGCACTTACCAAACGGCACATCGCATGGAGGCTGTTGAATGTCCTAGGATTGACCGCCTTTTAATTTGTCTGTATATGAAAGACTATCGTTTAAATGCTCATTCAATTAATAGTAATACAGAGCACCGTGTTTCAGTCCAAAAAATCTATCGTTGTTGTCCCGCAACAAACCCGATGCCCATTTCATCGCGATCGATGACGTAATGGATTAGACGACGCCTTACGACAAGTTCGATAAGTAGCATATTCCGAAAATCCATGTGCGTGGGCCGCATCGCCATGCTAAACTAAACAAGTCATGAATAAGAAACCTTCCCCCTTCTCCGGAACTGGACTCCGTATCCGGTTCGCGTTTCTGACACTTTTGTTATGCCCAGCCTGTTCCGCCGCCGCTTGCGTCTTGCGGCTCACAGTCGTAACGATCATTTTGTTCGGTTTTGGATTATTTGCTTCCGCTTGCCAAGGATCGGATTTGCCCGAGGTATTGAGCAAGCTTTTCAAAAACCATTGCGCGGATTGTCATAACAGTGATGATGCCGAGGGTGGACTGGATCTTCTTTCGCTGGATTGGAATCTTGAGGATCCCCACGTCGTCGGTGTCTGGGTGAAGATTCACGATCGACTTGCTTCTGGAGAAATGCCGCCTCAGGAGGAAAGTCGTTTAGACGAAGCTAAACGCGACACAGCGGTCAAGGATTTGGCAAGCCGAATGGTCCGGTTCCAAGAAACTCGGTACGCGCAACAAGGGCGCGCCGTTTCGCGACGGGTAAATCGTTTCGAATACCAAAACATCCTTCGCGATCTCTTGCATGACCCATACCTCAAGATCGCGGATGAGTTACCCCTAGACGGTGAGGTACACGGATTCGCCAAAGTGGGCGATGCTCTCGATGTTTCCCATGTTCAGATCGATGCCTACCTCGATGCGGCCGATTTTGCGCTTCGAAGGGCTATCGAATTTCCCGCTACGAAACCAGATTCCTCAAAGCGGCGATATTATGCACGCGAACAAGGGAGATTGTGGGCCGGAAAAGGCAACAGCGGATGGGCGAGATTTTCCCTCGCGTTGGACGGCATGAGTATTAACGAAGAATATTCCTTCAACAAAAGGGGCTTTGATCCAGTAAAAAAGTCCCTGCCCGTTGAAATCACCGTTGACGATACTGAGGCCAAGCGATCCGGGCCGTGGCGCAAGTCCATCCGTCGCTCCAACCACGTCGGAGAGCACTACCTCGCTGACGACAATAAGAATACGGGAGCCTATGCAATCACCTGGAAGACCACCTTGCCGAAACCTGGAACCTACGAAGTCCGTGTAAGCTTCGGTGGTGGTGATGGCCTGGCCAAGACCGCCCCGTATCGGATTCGCCACGCCGAGGGCGAACAACAACTCTCTATCGATCAACGCCAAAAGCCAACGATTCGTGGCCTCTGGTTTCCGATTGGACGTTTTAGTTTCGACGCAACCGCGGAGGTAACACTGACCAACAAGGACGCCCAAGGATGGGTCATCGCGGATGCAGTTCAATTCGTGCACCTAGATGACCTCGGAAAGGGTGGCAAGACGTCGCGCCCCCAAGAGGAGGCCTCCACCGCCATTTTTCGCGGAGCCTATACCCCGTTTTACTATGGCTTTGATAAATTCAAAGCTCCAGTCCGAGGCGACTACAAAATACGACTGAAGGCACGATCGGTACTTCGCAAGACGGACTACGTCGATTGGGAAGGCGAGAAAAAGCCGCGTTTCTATCCAAACCTTGTGCTTGATGCTTCGCGACGCTATCCGACTCCCGTCAACGACCGCGTCTTTCCAGGAAAGCGGAGTGAGCCGGTCAAGGTTTACTCGTCTACTCTGGACGAACCGAACACTCGGAATTCTCTGCCAATAGGAATCTTCGAGGCGATGCCGGAAACGCCAACGGTCTCTGAGCTGAATGCCTTTCTGGAGAGAGGGGCCATGGTCAAGCTCGATTGCATGCGCCTGCCCAGTCCAATGGTCCCGGCTATGCCGCATACAATTCAGAAAGGGCCGGACGGCTATCCCGGGGTTGCCTTCCATTGGCTTGAAGTCGAAGGTCCGATCATCACGGAGTGGCCACCTGCGTCCTACCGAGCGCTTTTTGGCGACGTTCCCTTCCAACAGATGGACCGCCATGTCATAGCGCTTTCCGAGCAACCCTTGGAGGATGCCGGCAAGCTATTGGCCGCGTTCATGGAACGAGCGTATCGACGACCGGTTGCGAAAGCAGAGTTCGAACGATTCTACCAATATGCAGAACAACTGCTGGAGAAAGACGAGACGTTTACGGAAGCAATGCTCGCCACCTATTCGGCGGTTCTGGCTTCGCCCGAATTCCTCTTTCAATGCGGGAAACCGGGAACACTCGATAATTTCGCACTCGCGGAGCGCCTCTCATTTTTCCTCGGTGAATCGATGCCGGACGAGCAACTTCTTGCCCTCGCCCGACAAGGGAAACTTCGTGATTCTAAAACGCTGCGAGCAGAAACCGATCGACTACTCGACAAACCTGAAGCGAAACGTTTTGTAAAAGAGTTCCTCGATTCCTGGCTTAAGCTCGACGAGATCAACGATACCGATCCCGACCGGGAACTCTATCCGGAGTACGCTGGAGACTGGTGGCTCGTGAACTCGATGGTCGAGGAATCGCGTCTCTATTTCGCCGACCTTATTGCTGCCAACCGGCCGTCTCGGAACGTCATCGATGCCGGTTATACCTTCGTCGACGAACGTCTCGCACGGCACTATGGGATTCCTGGGGTCTATGGCCCTTCGTTCCGCCGCCAGTCTCTTCCGGAGAAGAGTCCATACGGGGGAATACTTACCCAGGCATCCGTGCTCAAGGTGACAGCAAATGGAACCGTCACTTCCCCCGTTCTGCGCGGGGTATATGTATTGGAGAGACTACTGGGTGATCCCCCTTCTCCTCCGCCTCCGTCCGTGCCGGCAGTGGAACCGGATATCCGTGGTGCGGCGACGATCCGCGAATTATTGATAAAGCATCGAGAGGATGCCTCCTGTGCAAGCTGCCATAAGAAGATCGATCCTCCGGGCTTCGCGTTGGAGAACTTTGACGTCATGGGACGCTGGAGACAAAACTACCGAACGCTCGCGCAGGGATCGAAGCGTATCCAAGGCGTGGGCCGGAGTGGTAACGAGTTTGTTCATTACATCGGAAAGCAAATTGATTCCACCGGTGTGACACCCGCGGGCGGGCACTTTGATGACATACTCCAATTCAAACAGCAGTTGCTGCAGGATGAAGAGGCCATAGCCCGTAATTTAACCGAGCAGCTCTTGGTATATGCAACTGGCGCACCCGTTGGTTTTGCAGATCGCGATGACGTTTCCATGATTCTCAACAAGAGTCGGGCTTCAGCGTTTGGCGTTCGAACGATCATTCACGAAATTATTCAAAGTCCATTATTCCTGCGGAAATAAGCTGATGAAAACATCCCGTCGAACTTTTCTACGCGCCGCTGGGGTCGGCTTGAGTCTGCCGGTACTCGAATCCGTCGGGCCGGCCTCCTCGAAGCCCGCTCCAAAACGCATGATCGCCATTAACCAAGATCTCGGATTCATTCCCAAACTCTTCTTTCCGAGAAATTCGGGCAGGAGTTATTCGTTATCTCCTTACCTCGAAAAAATTGCAGCGCACCGGGAGCAGTTCACTGTGTTTAGCGGCCTCTCACATATCGGGGTTGACGGGGGGCACCGGGCCGACAAGACCTTTTTGACCGGAGCAACGCATCCCGGTCGGGCAGGTTTTCGCAACAGTATTTCACTTGACCAGGTCATGGCCAATGAATTGGGTCCTCAAACGCGCTTTCGATCGCTTTCGCTCGGAATCAACGATTCGAGGAGCCTTTCATACACCCAGGCAGGCGTTGAGATTCCCACCATTCAAAGTGCGGCCGACCTCTACAAGAAAATATTTCTTCGAGGTGACCGCAAAGCGATGGAAGCGCAACTCGTTCGACTGCAAAGAAAAAGTAGCATTTTGGACGTCGTCATGAGGCAGAGCGCCGATCTCAGAAGACGCTTGAACGCTTCCGACCGCGATCGGATCGACCAATATCAAACGGCGGTCCGCAGCCTCGAGCAGCGCCTCACCGAAGCGCAAGCTTGGGAATCCCGGCCGAGACCCAAGGTGGACGAGGCCATACCAGAATATCCAAAGGACAAAAAGCAGTTCTTTGAAATGGTTCGCATGATGAATGACATGTCTCTTCTCGCCTTTCAGACAGACTGCACCCGGGTAATTACGCTGTTCCTAGGTGGTGTACGGACGCCGGGAGTCAATCTTGAAAATGGGCGAACTATTGGCGGCTACCATAACATTTCTCACCATGGTAAAGACGAGAATAAATTGAAGCAGCTCGCGGAGATCGAAGTGGGCCAACTGGAGTTGCTGGGTGAATTGCTACAAAATCTAAAGGACGTTAAAGAGCCAGATGGCACACTGCTGGATCGCACCATGGTGCTCTACGGATGCCATATGGGCGACGCCAACATCCACAACAACACCAACCTCCCCGTCATCCTTGCAGGCGGCGGCTTCCGCCATGGCCAGCACCTCGCCTTCAATCAGCACAACAACAGCCCTCTGGCGAATCTCTACCTCAGTATGCTCCACAATATGGGTCTGGAAACCGAACGCTTCGCAAGTAGCACCGGAACGCTGACGGGATTGGTGTGAAAAAAATTAACCGCATTACCAATGAAGCCCTCCGCCGACTTTAGAGCTCGGCAAAAAAATTTGAGACAAAGACAGCCACCAAAAGCAGGCCATTGAGGATGGCAGCACGCCCTTCAAAATCGATGAAGGCAAATCTTCACAAGATGCTGTCGCACTTGACGCAGACGGCGACCGCTTCTATGAAGGTGATTCGTTCACGCAACGGTAATTTTAGGCAGGCACTGGTCCAGAAGTGCAACAAAAATCGAAACTCTATGCGAACTCGTGACAATGAACTTAGGTTTCAAAATCAATTACCTTGATCTCAAAATTAACCGGTCTCGCCAGAATCCAGAGCATTATTTCTTGCATAAGCGATGCGTTTGCAAGCCCGCCATGTGTCCCGTAGACGTAGGAATGCATTACTGGAAGGAAAATGAAAACAGCCGCCAATTTATTTGGCAAAACCAAAATTTAATTGTGACAAACTCCAGTTTCGACCCTACTTTCGAAAACAACTCAATCATTTGAAAAGGCGAAATGCGGCACGCAACAATCGAAAACATACTCAATGGAGATCTCGACGCATACGAAGCGTTAGTTCGGCACTACCAGGGAATACTCCTGGGTTACGCGGCGAATCGTTTGCCAGACATCGATACCGCGCAGGAAGTAGTACAGCTGACCTTCATTCGGGCATATGAACAGTTAAATGAATATAGACCAGAACATGATTTTGGAGTCTGGCTGTGTGTGATCTGCAAGCACTTCATCTTAACCGAGCTGGAACGCCAGAGACGAGAATCGCGGAATCTGACAAAGTTCAGCCATGCCCTACGGCAGCGCGTCGGTGAGGAAATGGCCGGTGCTCTCGACGATGATCAACGGGACTCGCTTTCGGCTTTGCGAGAGTGTCTGAAGTTACTCCAGACGCAAGCTGCTTCAGTTGTGCGACTCCGCTACGATGAGCGACGGTCGTGCCGAAATATCGCCGCGTCGCTTGATCAAACCGAAACGTGGGTTACTACTACCCTTAGCCGATCCCGCAAAGCTCTTCGCGTGTGTATTGAAAGTCGTCTCGGTGGGGAGGCCACCACATGAACGAATCACAACTGCCAGAATTAATCAAGAATTTTCAGGACAACATACTTAGTGAAGCCAATTGCCGCGAACTCATGGAGTGGTTTGACGAGGACGAGTCACACATTTTGCCATTTGTCGATGAACTCCGAGTTGGCAACGCATTGGCCGCTCTGCATGTAATGGATTCCGATCGGATACCACTAGCTGTTAAGGACAGTCTCCAGCAAGCCGACCTTCCGATCGATATAGCCCGCAACGTCCGTCGGCGGATCGAGAGTTCCTCTAATGCATTGCCTGCTGATTTCCAGCCATCGAATCTTCCGCACCGACGTTGGCTGCCTTGGTTTATCGCCATGTCTGCGGTCGCGGCGTCGATTGCGCTGTGGTTCGTTCCGTTGAGGCAACTCGATTCAAGTCATGGCGAAGTGGTGGCCGCGGTACAAAATGCTCGCAAAGTCCATGAGGTTTCCGTAGGCGACCAACTGCGGGCAGAACAGGTTTTAAAGCTCGCCGACGGGCGACTAAAAATTAACTTTCAGTCCGGTGCCAGACTTGCGATTCAGGCACCGGCGGAATTGAAGCTGTTAGGGCCTAATTCGGCAGAACTTCAGCACGGTGTCGCCACTGTACGGGTTCCTGGTGATATTAAAGGATTCGTTCTGGTCACTCCGTACCAGCGAGTAACAGATTTGGGAACATCGTTCGGCGTTAATGTGGACACCACGGGCAAAACAGCGATCTCTGTTTTCGAGGGCGAGATCGAACTAGAAGACCACCGACGGCTTATCGGCGGTCAGACGGTTGCACTTACCGCCAAAGAAGAATCGCTCCACGAGATTCCATACGCGGTCGGCCAGTTCCTCGATACGTGGCGGGTGTCTTTCGGAGTCGAGCAACTCATCGGCGATGTCCGCGTCGCCTCACCCAGTGAGCGACATTCACCGGGGTCGGTCTCTGACGGAAATTCGTTGTTATTGTTTCCCGAGCGAGAGGATGCCCTGTTGAAGCAGGGTTACGTGGTCGATGGAATTGAACCTGGCATCTACCAACGTCCCTTTCGAAAGCACACCGTAAAGCTGACGCAAGACGTTCGCATTGACAGTTTCCTTCTACAATACAATCCGATCCGCGGTGACCTTGGGGCAAGGAATCAGAAGTTTCAGGGCGAACTTCATTTTGATCGGCCAATCGTCGCCCTGATTCTACAAAAAGAACTGTTGGATTCTTCGGACACAATGTTGGCTCTTCCAGGAACCGACTTCCGCAATATCTTTCGCCGGGGAATTAACGACACCGATGTGGTAAACTTAAGTGCTGATCGCCGTGTGCTCCGCGTTACCTTGAATGTCAAGAACGGCGTGGACCAAATCCGCGTGCTCGTTGCTGCTGATAACAACTTAAAATCTCAATAAGTGAATGGTCATGAATAGACTGACAGACCTTAACCGCCGCCGATTTTTACAGGGAACCGGCATCGCTTTGGCACTACCGCTGATGGAGAGCCAGTTAAGCCGTGCTGAAGAACACCTCGATGCCAATCCAAGGCGTCTGGTCTGCATCGGAAACCATCTTGGGTACTACCCTGGAAACTTCTTTCCTGAGACCACCGGCAAGGATTACAAGACCAGCCCGACGCTCCAGGAGATCGACGCCCATCGAGATGACTTCACCGTCTTCTCCAACCTCGACGATGGAATAACCGGGGGGCACAATGGGGTGAAGGCCTTCCTCTCCGGCATCCGTAAGGATGAGTCGAGTGGCTTTCCCGACAAGAACATGACGATGGACCAGGTTGCCGCCGAACATGTCGGCAGTGCTACACGCTTTCCCTCAATCACATCGGGACTTGGTAACGGTACAGACCTGTGTTGGACACGGTCGGGCGTGCGGATCCCGCCCGTCAATAATCCGGCGCGTTTATTCGAGGCATTGTTTGTTCAGGCCGATGCTGCTTCGATCGGCAAGCAACGCGCGCGGCTTGCAAATCGTGCCAGCGTGCTGGATGCCCTGCGTGCATCTGCCGGCGAGCTTGATGGGAAACTCAGCGCGTCTGACCGCCAAAAACTCGATCAGTACCTGACCAGTGTGCGATCTGTGGAGAAACAGCTACAAATGTCCAAGGTCTGGCTGGATCGAGCAAAACCCACCTCGCCAATTAAACCCGTTGAAGATGAAGAACGCATGCATATTGAAGAGATTCCACTCTTCTACGATTTACTGACACTTGCTCTTCAAACCGATTCGACGCGTGTCGCCACGTTTGAAATCCCCATGGCTTTCCGTTCCTCCGAGCTCGAAGTCGGCAGCTATCACGGATTATCGCACCATAGTAAATCCGAGGAGCGGCTTGGACAGCTTCAGATAGTCGAATCCTACCTCATGAAGCAATTCGCTCATTTCATCGGCCGGATGAAGGAGGCACAAGTCTTCGACCACACCGCGGTTGTTTGGGGCAGCGGGATGGGCAACGGCTCTAGCCACAGCAACCGAAATCTACCGGTGATTCTGGCTGGCGGAGGAATGAACCACCAAGGCCACATCGTCTGCCCGCCCGAGACCCACAAACGCGTGCCGCTGTCGAACCTTTGGCTTTCGACGCTCCAGTGGTTCGGTGTCGAGGCCGAACGATTTGGTAAGAGCACGGGAACCTTCTCGCCTATGAACCTTATTTAGGACATGGACAGAGCATGAAAAAGATGACTTTTACCACGATGTTCATGGCGGTGTTGCTTTTCCACAGCGGAGCAGCCCATGCCGACAAGTCTACACAGTTCCTTTCGAGCTACTGCGTCGCTTGTCATGGTTCGGTCACGCAGAAAGCCGATCGCCGTTTCGACAGGCTGGGCAATTCGATCACGGATCTTCAGCAGCTGGAACTGTGGCAAGAAATCGTCGATCAGCTGAACCTCGGCGAGATGCCGCCGCCCAAAAAGAAACAGCCGAGCGCGAAGGCGAAGGCGGAATTCATCGCGTTAATCACGGCGAGGATCGCTACGGCGCGTACTGAACTAGCGTCCGGTGGTCAACATACCGTCATGCGGCGGCTCAACCGGTTTGAGTATCAACAGACGATAGGCGACCTGTTGTCACTGAACGTGCAGGCGTGGAACCCAGCTGCAGACTTTCCGCCCGATGTGAAGGTGCATGGGTTTGACAACAACGGACGTGAACTGGTGACGTCTGGCATGCTGCTGGACAATTACCTCGGTGCTGCGGAGGAAGCGGTCATCCGTGCTACGAAGTTTGGTCCCCGCCCCGATTCGAAGCAGTACGCCCAGCAGACGCCATACTATTTTACAGGTAAAGAGAAGCAGACGCTTCCCAAGATCTTTCACGTCGATCGATTCCGGTTCATCCCCGACACACCCTACACGGACATGTATGGTCGGCACTACCGCGGTGGGCATATCCCCTTCCGCCCCTTGTATGGTGGCGTGAAACACAGCGGTATGTACACCATTCGCGTGAAGGCCGCTGCAGTCGATCGCGACCATCCCTACGGCGAGGCCTTGGACGATTTCCGCAACGGCGATCCGTTGGTACTGGAGGTCGCGACCGTGGACCGTGAGGGCAGTGTCGAGAGCACCGGCAGCATCACGACCGAACGCTCTGTCGGCCTAGCCGAGCTGACGAGCGAAGAGCCGGCATGGTTCGAGTGGACCACGCACATCAATCAAGGTTTCGAGCCGGAGGTCCGGTTCCGCAACGGTACCAGTGCCACCAAGCGGCTGGTTCGCATCATCACTTCAAAAGCCTCGGAACACCCCGAGGTCGCCCCATTCGCCAACATGAAAAACGGGATGGAAAAATCCCACGGACTGCTCAAGGTCTACCGGGGCCCAAAGCTACGCATCTACGACATCCAGGTCGAGGGCCCTCACATCGACCAATGGCCACCCGCCGGTCACACGCTCATGTATGGTAAACTACAACCAGATGAACTGAATGCGAACACAGTCACTCAGCGTCTGCGCATCTTCGCCACCGGAGCTTTTCGACGCCCGCTGAGAAGCAATGAGCTGAAGCCAATCGAACAGATGGTGAACGGAAAAATTGCAGACGGCATGAAGCCACTGGCTGCTCTGCAACTGGGATTCCAAACGATTCTTTGCTCTCCCGCGTTCATCTACTTACAGGAGGGGAAGGGCACGCTCGACGATTACAAACTGGCTTCACGTTTGTCCTACTTCCTCTGGTCTTCGCAACCGGATAAACATTTGCTGGCCCACGCGAAGGCTAACCGCTTGACCAATTCAAAAGTTCTCGCTGCTGAGGTCGATCGCATGTTGAAGGACTCACGTTCGGATCGTTTCGTTAGTCAGTTCGTGCGGCGATGGCTGGACTGGGACAATATCGGCGAGATGCCCGTATCTGAAGATTTCCGTGTGTACTTTCGGGACAATCTCGAGTCAGCCATGGCGGGGGAGACAAAGATGTTCTTTCGCCACATCCTCGACGAAAACCTGCCGCCAAAGCGGTTTCTGGATGCCGATTTCACCTTCGTAAACCGTGAACTGGCTGCCCATTACGGAATGTCTCCCGTCGAAGGCAATCACCTTCGCCGAGTATCGACCGTGGGTACAGTGCGCGGCGGCCTGATGACTCAAGGCAGTTTCCTGACAGCTTCAGCTAACGGAGTTGATACCTCACCGGTGGTCCGTGGCGTCTACGCTCTGGAGAAAGTTCTTGGTTACCAACCGCCGCCTCCGCCAGATGACGTTCCTGAGATCGAACCGGATATTCGTGGTGCGCTTACCGTGCGAGAAGAACTGGCTAAACACCGCAGCATCGCCACTTGCGCGGAGTGCCATCGAAAGATCGATCCACTTGGATTTGCTCTCGAGAACTTCGACCCCATCGGGGCCTGGCGAACCGAATATGCAAAAGGCTTAACGATTAATGCGTCTGGTCAACTCCCGAGTGGCGAAGCCTTCGATGACATCCGCCAACTCCGCGGGCTCTTGATCGAGCGCCATGAAATGTTTACGCGTAGCCTCACAGAGAAACTGATGACTTACGCGCTCGGCCGCGAATTAGAAGTGGGCGACCGTCCAACCATCGACCGAATTTGTGAGGAAATGGCTGATCCGGAAAAAGGCTTCCGGGACCTCATCCAAGCGGTCGTCACCAGTGAAAGTTTTCTGCAAAACTAGGACCAGCAAGATGAAAAACAACTTTTTGATTGTTTCCTTTTTGCTACTTTTTACTACAAGCGGTTCTGCCGACACTCAACCGAACGTCCTGTCATCCTTGCCGACGATATGGGCTACTCGGATTTAGGAATCAACTCCAACGAAATGCGGCTGTTGTCACCACGAGCATGAAATCCACAACGAACACACGGAAGACGAGAAACTTGAACTTAATGCAAGCTCTTTAAAAATCAGCTATTCGATGAGTGCCCTGCTTAACGCGGCATTTGGCTTGATGCCATGCCCATCCGCGATGGCCGCTTACTTCTCTGGGCTTTCCTCCGGTTCTCGCGTCACCTCTTATATTGTCATCGGCCTATTTACTGCTGGAATAGCAACGTCTCTAACCCTGGTCGGAATGGTCATTCAGGTATTCGAAATTCGATTCAACAATACGGAATCGCGGCTAATCCGGTTACCTTGGAACTATATTCGGGCGGGTTTGATAACGGCGATTGGTTTGTTTTGCCTTGCTAACGTCGCGTTCAGCTAACAGGCCGACGGACATTCATAGATCTTCGACACCGCTAAAACAACGTTGATCAAAAGTCGCTAACGAAGCGCCAGCGCAACCAACTACTCCCCGAGTTGGAGAAACACCTGCGCCTCCGACAATCCTCAGCACCGCGTGAAAAACTGATGCAAGAAAGTGAACCAAAACCTCCGCCATTTGCGTGGCAGCGGCGGTAAAACAGAAAACTCGCGCGAAAGACACACCAATCCGAGCTCTGACTCAACTGCTCAAAAAAAAAAGAATCAAGTAACACATTAGCAGCAACCACAGAGGCACCCATAACGTCGATTCATCAGATGAGCGGAGACCAGCAAGAATCCTCCGATCGGGGTCAGCCATGGAGCCAGCCGCGCCAAACCCGAAACCTGATGCTTCACTTCTCCGCCGGCAATTACCGATTTTTCATTGGCACTTTCCAATGCCGAGCATTCTTCACAATGCTCGCAAACAACATCAGCACCATACCCAACCGCGGCAAACGTATCGCCCCCGCTTCTGGAGGATGCCTCCACACACGAAGGACAGCATTCCCCTGCAAACCCGAATGCAGCGAACGTTATCAAAAACAATCCGCTCGCACCAATTGAGACGGGAAACCAGTTGCCGTGTTTACGAAGTCCGGGAATGAAAGCGAAAATTGCAATTAAAAAACAGGCCAAAGCCATCCACTTATGAAACGACTCATCCGCAAGAAAGCTCAGCCCCAACGCTGGCAAGTATGAGATAACGAACGGCATGGCAGCGCAGTGAATTGCACATCCAATTGACGCAATAATACCCACAACATCTCGCCAAGTCGAAGCTGGCAAATTGTTGTCAAACGTCTTTGAAATATTGAGCTCAACAGTGTCCATTCATCTTCTCCCGTATATTCTTTCCATCTTTGCTGAGGTTTAAAATAAAAACGAATCTTATTCATCTATCAAATTGGACGCAATTTCTGCAAAAGCGTTGTGGCTGTGAATCGACTCAAAATTTTCAACCGAGCACTTGTACCACTTTATCCGCTGGTCGGAATTAAGTGATCCGGCGAGTTCGCGCACCGTATCCTCACAGAATTTAGGATTCTCATAGGCATGCTCTGTGATGTATTTCTCGTCCTCACGTTTAACAGTGGAAAACAAGGGAGCAGAGGCAGAACTTTCGGCAATCTTAAACAACTCCTCAAGCGAAATCATCTGACCATCTGCAAACCGAACCGCGAGGGCCAACTCACATCGCTGGTTATGAGCACCGTATTTTGAAATCTGTTTTGAGCAGGGGCAAAGACTCGTTGCCAGTACTTTAATAGAGACATCGGTCTCAATAGAACATCCCGCAGAAATGGAGAGGTTGACATCGAAAGCAAGTTTGCCTGATTTATTGGATACCGGTGCGAATTTTTCGATGAACCACGGAAAACTGACGGATAAGTAGGCCGTGTCGGCAGCCAAACGTCTCTTAATTTCCGCACACATCTCACCCAGATCTTGGATGGTCAGTGTGCCGTTAAAATCAGACAAGATCTCTAGGAAACGAGACATATGCGTACCGCGTTTATCACCGGCAAGCGAAACAGCCATTTCCCACAAGCCAGTCGTCGATTGCGTAGCCCCCAACAGGTCGAAGCGAATGGGGTATCGCAGTTCCGTGACACCTACCTTACGAATTGGCAGACTACGAAAATCAGTTTGCGACTGCACATCCGGCAGTTCTTCCGCGTTATTCGTCACTGGATGCCTATCAAATATTATCAGCAAGCATTATGGCGGAAACTGCCTTGAGAATTACCCAAACCACCAACAAACCTTAATTCTATGCATTTGCATCGCTTTTGCAAGTGGTTCTTCTCACACCAACTAGACTTTTTTATAAAATC
>CALKNI010000073.1 GCA_938091115.1 uncultured Pirellulaceae bacterium
TTTCCACTTCGGCAATCCGAAGCTTCGATATGATCTGCTCGGCTGTATGACGTTTTCGTCCCATTGCGTTTCTCCCTTAATGAATCCAAATTCTAACAAAATCCTAAGCTCTGTTGTGGACTCGTTCTCGGGGGCAGGTCATTCAATTAGTGCCCCTTCGTTGAGGCAAATTAGTTTTGGGAAGCTTCAATCTTAATCGCTCGATCACACTCGTGGCCTCAGGAGACAGCGCTCTTGCCGCCAAATTGTGCCACTCGTTTGGGTCGTTTTGGTGATCGTAGAGTTCTTCACTGCCGTCAGCGTATCGTATGTATCGCCAACGCTCATCGCGCACAGCATGATTGTTCTGCCCAAGCGTAGAGATCGCCGCGTGCTTCCAATCGGCCTTAGGATCTTTCAATAACGGTTGCAAGCTGACGCCCTCAAGCTTGGAATTCTCAGGTAGCCCGCAGAGATCGATGAGTGTTGGATAGAGACTCAGCAATTCTACTGGCTTGTTCGTCTTGCCTTTGACTCCGTTAGGCACACTGACAATCAGTGGAACGTGCGTTGTGCGCTCCCAGAGCGAGAACTTTGACCAGCGCTGTTTTTCGCCGAGGTGGTAACCGTGGTCTGAGAAGAGCACAATGATGGTGTTCTCTGCATGCGGGCCCTGGTCCAGTGCATCGAGAACTCGACCTAGTTGCTCATCGGTCCATCGAACGCAGGCGAGATAACATTGCACCGCCTCTTTCCAGCGACCTTTATCGCGCATCCAGTCATGCGTTGGGATCTTTGGATTGCTCATTGATACGTTGCGCGCGGCGTCGGGGATATCGTTCCAGTCATTGTTGTCAACGGGCGGCAATTGTACGCCCTTGAGGCTGTGGTACACGTCGCGTGGCGGAAAGAACGGAACGTGCGGGCGATAGAAACCGCAAGCGAGAAAAATTGGCTTGCCGTGTTCGATACCAAGTTGTTCGGTAACCCATGTGGCCACGACGTGATCCGTGAACTTCGATTTGGCATAATCCTGGGGGCCAAAGTCCCATGTGCTGTGCCAGCCTTTTGGCTTGTTTTGAACTTTTTTATCAAGCCCCTTGAGCCACTGTCCCGAACGTGGACCCACGATCTGGAATTGCTGTTTGAGGTTCACGCCACCATGAAACACCTTTCCCGCGGTTAGCGTCTTGTACCCACTGGCTGCGAAGTGTGCAGGTAGGCTTACATGTGACTTCAAAAACTCAGGATGTTTCGAGACGTGATAATGGTTGTCGTAGAATCCGCTCGTCGAAGGCCTCTGTCCCCATAGCAAGCTGATTCGTGACGGATTGCACATCGTTCCCTGGCAGTGAGCATTCGTAAACAACAAACCGCGAGACGCCAGCCGATCAATATTCGGCGTGTGTGTCTGCGAGTGACCGCCAAGACACCCGACCCAGTCATTCAAATCATCTACTGCAATGAAGAGCACGTTAGGCTTAACCGCAGGTTTATCAGGCGGTTGAGCAGCATTGATCTCATTCGCAAGCAGTACCAAAAAGGTCAGCGTGATAAAGGATCTTGTTGCATTTTCTATTCTCATTGTTTTCCAATAATCAATGCACGGCGGAGGAAAATTTATTTGTTATGCGTCATTAATGGCTGGACCATTTTTATTGTAAACTCGAATTAGCGATCGATCGTCAGTAACCCACTGTCAACTAATTCCAAAGCTGAATTGAACTGGTCATCGACGAAATAGAGTGCCCACACCTCTTTGCCATCGGCGCCATTGGCTTCCTGTTTTGGGAAGCCAACCAAGTCGAGCAACTGAAAAGCTTTGGGAGTTGAATTGTCAATTTCGACCGAGTACACAAGCGATGGCTGGTTATCATTCGGCTGATCAATTTCGATGAGCAAACGGTAGGACATTGGGTTATCTGGGTCCGCTGGCAGAATGTAGTCGGCAGGATCGAAGGAACTGTTCTGCGTCGCGGCCGAGACTCCGTCTACTTCGGGTGGCAATTTTGAATCCAATCCCTCGGTTTCCATTTGACGTTTCGCCGCTTCCCAACCACGACGTTTGAAATCCCAATACGGAAGTGCCGCCCGTCCGGCGGTTGGATCATCTGGCTCGCGTAAGGTTTTAATGTGATAAAAAGATGCGTTTTCGAGCCAAATGGCAACGTGCGGTGGAGCGGTCACATCAAAGGTTTCTCCAGCCCGGAGGTTCAACGTCATTTGATAGTTGGGCGACGGACGATAATGGTAAATCAATCCATCGTTCTGAACTTCAAACCGGTCCAAAGCCGGCCCCAGATTCTGACTTAACGTCAAGATATTTTGAATAGGTTTGGGCTGCCACAAGAAGAGCCCGGTCAGGCCCACGGTGATCACGACGGTCACCCACAAGACCCGTGTTTTCATATAGCGCGACAAATGGTGGTAATTATTCACCACGTGCAAAGCAATAATTCCAATGAACACAAAACCCATTAACGCATGAAGGCCTACGATCTGGAGCGAAAAGGGAAGCGCGAACGCAAGGACTCCTGTCACTGCAAGGACGACAAAACTGAGGGCAATCAGTAGCGAGACGAAGCTGCGGTTGCGTTTCTTCATTGGCAATGATGACGGAAAAATGAATTCAAAATAAATCAGGTAGCCGGGAAACTAGGCCTTTCCAGGAACGATCTGCCCGTGTTCACGGAGGAGCGCATGTATCTTGGTCAGCGGAACCTCTAGCGGCGTTGTCCCCATTTTGGCAGCCAGCGTTGCGGCGGCTCCGGCAGCTTGTCCCATTCCCATGCATGAGGCCTGCACTCTCAATCCTGAGTTTGCCAGACGGTCACTGCTAACGCATCGACCAGCGACAATGATATTTTTACTCGACTTGGGAATCAAAGCTCGCAAAGGAATCGTCGGGACTTTTCCCGGCTTGAGCGGTTTTGGTTTCACTCCCGTCTTTGTATGAAGATCGACTGGATAAAACGCATAGCTGATCGCATCTTCGAATAACCTGCCGGAGGTGTAATCGTTAACGGTAATCAGCGTCTCACCTTCAATTCGATAGCTTTCACGAAAACCCGTTTCCGGCTGCATGTGCATCAGTCGTTTTTTCTCCTTGCGCACTCTGGCAAGAATTGATTTCCGCCCCGTCAAATTCGCTTCGGTAGCGGTTCGAGAATTTGTCGAATCAGCTCCATGAACGTAGAGCCGATGAATCTGATTCCTTCCCGGTTGGTGTTCTTTACCCAGCATAAAAAGAAACGATCCAGGTTGCCGGTCTTCCTCTCGCAGTCGCGGCATGCCCAGCATCCCAACAACTTCGGCACCTCCCGTGCAATCGATGATCTGCTTACAGCGAACTCGCCGGCGGGTTCCAAACCCCACACAGTCGACTTGCCAACCGTCACTCGTCTGCTCAACAGCTTGCGGAAACTCATAAAAAGCGATCTCCACTCCCGCCTGTGCGCACTTTTCTTCAGCCAGGATCGCATAAAGAAACTGATTCGTGAAAACCTGATTCTGCCAATGACGTTGTGGAACTTTGGCAAAGTTCGGAAACTTTCCATCATCAAGTTCCACACTCTCTTTGACCAACTCCCAGCCAATCCCTGCAATAATCTGTTTCCCCCAGGCATCAAACAAACCAGGGAACGCCACTCCGCCTGTCGTCGTCGTACCACCAAGCTGGCTGTTACGCTCCACGATCAATGTCTTTGCCCCAGCGCGACCTGCCTGAATCGCGGCTACATGTCCCGCAGTGCCGCCACCAATGACGAGTACATCTACCTCGTTCATTATTTCAGGCTCAGACGCGTCCTGGACTGGATGCGCCGTGGTGTGCGTTGTCGAAGCAATCGCCAATCCTGCCGCTGCCGTTCCCAAAACAGACTTTTGCAGAAAATTCCGACGATCGTTGTCGTGTTGCGAATTCGTCATGAAATTATATCTTTCGGCAGTAACAGGTTGCTTTTGGAAGGCATTCTTTATGCTTGATTATTTCGAATTGCGGGAGAGCCAACTTAGCAATCCAATTTCGTTTTTACTTCCTTGATTCTATCGGTTATTACACCATCGCTGGTCAAGCACTTCACGTTATTTTCCTCCAGCCATCACTGTATCCACAGCGATGAGGAGCGTGTTTCGTTTAAAACAGCGCTGGATCTACTGGGCAAGCTTGGCCATCTCGATTGCTAGATCTTTCAAACTTTTTGGCCACTGCGAAAAAGTTGCGTTATTTTTCGGTAAAATTTTTGGTGCTGTGATACCTGGAACTAATATATCCTCAGGCTGAGCGAAAATAAATTTCACGTTATCCTGCCCGTAAGTTGACGATAAACTGTTTGCATAAATCTCTAATTCCGCGGCGTAGTCCTTGGGCTCATAGCCTATATTGTTCTCCGATGGGACCCAGATCACCCCGGAGATGGCCATAGGAGTCATCGGGCTAACGCACCAGTTATAGGCATAGGTGGGAATCGTATCCGCTGAGACATTGGTGCTCCTTCCCGCTTCCGGGAACGCCGGGCCACCGAGCGGTGCGACCTTAGCAAGATCTTTATTCTCTCGATCTGCATCGATGATTGTCTTTACGAAAGATCTCACCTCTTCGAGATGTTTCTCGGCAGCTTTTTGAGCAACTAATGTGTTTGGAAACTGCATGAACAGTTCGTCGAGGCGAGCCCGAAATTCTGGATGATCAACATCTTTCACCCCTTCAAATGCAGTCCAGGATAAAGGCGACGCCATTTGTTTTGCCCGACCACCTTGACCGGAAGACATTGTGATAAAGCCTTGTGGAATGCCCTTTCGATTGAGTGTTTTTGCAAAGTGATAGGCGAACATCGTCACCCCTCGATCCGCCACTGAAAAATCAGCAGGCATCCAAGACGACCGATATTTGCCGCCGCCCGTCTCGAATTTTCGTTTTCGTGGCGTCGCAAAGGTACTGGCACTCGTTTTTCGCCTAAATTCGCGAACTAATGGCAAAGCGACTGGAACCTCTGCATCCTTATCGCGACTGTTGTACGCCATTTCTCCATTGAGCATTGTCGAGCCTGTTAAATACCAGACATCGCCAACCAGAATATCGTTCACTGTTCGACTCAGATCATGGCTCGCCTCAACCTGCAAAGCAATCGGTTTACTGGAAGCCGAAAATGGCGGGAACTCGACCGCCCATTGTTGTAAACTGTTGGCGACTGCGGCTTTCGTCACCCCGCCAAGGGTGACCTTTACTTCGACTCCCTTATTTGCATGCCCCCAAATGGGAATCGGTTTATCACGTTGAATAATTGCTCCATCCCGAAAGTACTCAACAACTTGCAAAATGGGATAGTCCGGATCAGTGTATTGTGCATACCTAGCTTTCAAGGCTGCTGCTTTCTCTAAATCATCCTCTTCAAAAATCAACTTGCCATTGACCATCGCAAATGGAGTCGCTGGCAAACCAGCCTTGTTGTAGAGGTTAGAATTTTCGGGTACCGCATTGTAGGCGTATTGAACGCCAATCGGATTGGGAACATTACCCGTAGTGACGACGATGGTATCCCCGTCGATCACGGCCTCCGCCGCATGCCACTTGTTGTTCTCGTCACACAAACGAAAGTGATTTAATTTCTCATCGGGTGTAGGGTTAGCTGGCTCAACATATTGATTCGCTTCACGATAGTCTTTCGCCGATCCTTTACTGCCAACCATCAACCCACCAAAAAGACTCTCTTTTTCAAAAGCTACAATGACTTGATTTCCTTTAACTTGATAACCAGAAAAAATGGGGCCTGTGAAGGGGATTTTCTTTCCGTATTGTTTAGCCAATGCCCACCGAGCCAGTCTCATGCCAGGATGGAGTTTATTGAAATAGTGGATCCCCTGAGGTCTGGCGGAATTGAGATCAGACTGAACCACCATCCCCACATTTTCACGATTTTCCATGAAAAATTTATGCTGTACTTGCCGAATGTCCGCGAAGCCAACGTTGTTGGGATCTGGCGAGCCGTAACACTGCATCTGTGTAAAATAAAATGGCATTTCTGGCATCTTCCATGCCTCCCTCCAACCATTGACCAGCGCTTCCATGCGTGCAGCGTAAATTCTGCCGTCGCCAGAGTTGCTTGTACCTTGGCACCAGATCGCTCCTCGAATCGCGTAGGGAACAACTGGATTGATTTTGCCATTAAAAAATTGAGACGGTCCTCTCCACATCCCAGCGATCCCCGGCACAGCTGGCCGCGCGGGAATTCGACCTCCCGCTACCACCGCTTCACCCGCTAATTTCTGCCATGCGCGAATGTCTTTTTCATATTGTGCAAGAGAATTACGTCCCTGTTCCGTCAGAGGGTCGGCATCGTGAATGAGGTTTGTATCTGATTGTAAACCGGCTTGTTTTTCGATCGATTGACGCTGTGTGAATGCTTCGATTCTGGTGTTACTGTGAGCGCTGAGAAGGATGCCAATCGGCATGTCTAGTTCTTTGTGCAGTTGATAGGCAAACGCCAGCGACAAAGCTGAAAAATTACTCGCTCCTTTATGGGTTTTCCAGCCACCATCGGAGGTCGCTCTCTTTTGCGGATACAACGCGGATACCGTGTTGATATTGATCTCTCGAATCGGAATATCTTTTTCCGAGGCAACGATCTCTCGCGCCAAGTCACCGCACATACTTCTGCCAGCCGTCCAAACCATATTTGACTGGCCTGATGAGAACCAAACCTCGCCGACTAAGGCGTCCTCAAGAACGATCGACTCATCTCGGTCGTTAGTTACTTTCATCTGACGCCCCACACGCGATACGTTGAGCGGATCGAGCTTCACCATCCAATCGCCATTCTGGTCAACAATAGCCTTCTTAGATTGCCCCGCAAATTCAACGGTGATTTTGGCTCCGGGCGTAGCGAAACCCCACACGGGAACTTGGGCCTGTCGCTGCAAGATCATGTGATTGGTAAATGGTGCCGCAAGCTCAAGGCTCTGATCCGCCCTTCCAATCGAAGTGATTGCCAGAATGCAACACAAAAACATGCAACTCATCATCGTTTTGAGCATGGCTAACTGACCGTGAAAGACTGAAAACTGTTGAAATAGAGCAGGGGACTATCGGTCGAATAAATCAAGTACCGACTTAGAAATGCCACTCCCAATTCAATTTACTATATTTCAAGCTAGCCCTAAAGAAAGAAATACATCGGTGAGTAACTTACCGAAGATGGTCTACGTTTACCATTATTTGAAAGTCTCGTTTGCAGAAATTCGATTTGGTAGTGTTTAAGAATTACACTCCTGCTAACGCCAGATCTTTGATTAACTCTCGCATTTTTTCCTGTCGATGACTCTCTCGAGGTGATCTCAAAATTGCGGCAGGGTGCCAAGTCACAATGGTTTTTGCACAATAATCCGTCGAAAGTAGCCGCCCACGCACCTCGGAGATCTTATTGCCCGGGCCAAGAATCGCTCTTGCTGCAGTCTCGCCAAGACAAACTAAAAACTCGGCATCCTCAAGACAGCTCCATTCCGCATCGAACCAGGGGCGGCAGCAGCGAACTTCACGCGCATTAGGTTTTTGATGAAGACGCTTTTTTTTTCTGAGGACTCCTTCGGTGTTAGTTGCGATGTGCTTGAAGTGCTTAACCACATTGGTCAGATACAATTTGTCCCGAGCTAAACCCGCATTTTCGATCGCCTCGTCGAGGACTTTTCCCGCTGGACCCACAAACGGAACCCCTGCAATATCTTCCTGGTCTCCCGGTTGTTCACCCAGTAGAACAACTTTTGCCTTAACAGGCCCAGTTCCAAAAACAGTTTGAGTTGCCTCTCGACACAAATCACAAGCGGTGCACTCAATTGCCATTTCTTTCAAGGTCGCGAGCGTGAAAGACTCATTCAGGGTTTGTTTAATAAAATTAATTGCAGTTTGCTCGAAACCCTCGTGCTGTTGGATCATCTCCTCCATACGCTTTGGCGCGTCGGTCAACAAATCAGCAATGATGTCGGCTTCGGGTAAATTCTTCCAATAGCGAACGGGCATTTCACTTTTCATCATTTTAACTTTAACCCGCGCCGGATTAAAAATATTGGCGTAATAAATCCGCCAAAGATCTTCCAGTTCGTCAAAACCCGGAGCGTCGCTACGAGTAACTCCCGGACCAAAATGCAATTCTTGCTGATTCCAAGTCACCGATTCATCAGGCGTTAGAATCGCCCAATTCATCCCTTTGAATCGACGCGAAAAGAAGGGAGCAACTCGCCGGACGATCCGATGATCTGGTTGATGCCAGGCAATAAAATACTCTTTCTCGTCGCGTTCAACTTTGCGAAACCTGACAAACGCTTTCATTTTGTGAGCGTCGCGACGGACTTGCTTTTCCATCTGTATTAAGCGATGGACATCAGAATCGGTTTCAATTTCAAGCAAATGGGGTTGTTCATTTTTGATTCGCCATAACGTGCGGTAAAGCAAATTCCAACGATTAAAATCTCGATGGTAGCTAACAGCCTGAGCTAATGACACAAACTTCCTTGAGACTCGAAAGGTTGCACCGCTCGTCTCGCCCAAGGCCGGTAAATCTCCAAACAGAGATTGCTGTCCATCTCGATCAAATAATTGCACGTCTGAAGGGGAGACTTGGTTCCCAATCAGTTTTCGCGCTGTCGATCTCCAATCATCAAAGTCCTCTATCTGGATAGTCCACATTTTTCACAACTCGCCTTTTAATGCGGCGTCAAAAGTATCGAAGAAAGTGAGTTGTTTCTCTTTGGGGGCAATTAATTGCTTCAAATCACCGCGATCGAGATCTGCAAGCGCTGGATTGTGATCTTCTGTAATGACAAAAGATTTTGCCCGCTTCCACGCAACACGAAGTTTTTTTAAATCGTCGGTACGCAGACGTTGGTGACGGCGAATTGAGAGGATTCGTTTGACATTTCTCGCTCCAATCCCAGGCACGCGAAGCAATTGCTCGCGGCTGGCCGTGTTGACGTCCACTGGAAAGTACCCTCTTTGCTGCAATGCCCAGGCAAGCTTTGGATCAATTTCAAGGTCAAGATTCTTATCTTTCCGAACAACAATCTCATTCACGTCAAACCCATAAAATCGAAGCAACCAGTCGGCTTGGTAGAGTCGATGTTCACGGACCAGCGGGGGACTTTTCCCGGGAAGCAGGGCATCAGCATGCGGAATGGGGCTATAGGCGGAATAATAAACTCGCCGCAGACGTTGCCCTGTATAAAGTTCATTCGCCGTTTTTAAGATTTCGTTATCGGGTGTTTCGGTGGCACCAACAATCATCTGCGTGCTTTGTCCCGCCGGAGCAAATTTAGGCGGCCTCATCCCTGACTCGCGATCCGATTTGATCTCGTCAATCTTGTCCTTGATCCCAGACATGGCACCAACAATTTGCGTCTTCTTTTTTTCCGGTGCAAGTTGCTTCAGGTCCGTTTCTGTTGGCAGTTCAATATTTACGCTTAAACGATCTGCCCATAATCCAGCTTCGGTGATTAACTCTTCGGCAGCACCAGGGATTGTTTTAAGATGGATGTACCCACCGAAACGATATTCCGTTCGAAGTTTCTTGGCCACTAAGGTCAACTGCTCCATCGTGTAGTCGGAGTTTTGAATAATGCCGCTACTCAGAAAGAGACCCTCGATGTAGTTTCGTTTGTAAAACTCCATTGTTAGATTGACAACTTCATCAACTGAAAAACGTGCCCGAGGCGTGTCGCTGGTCACTCGGTTGACGCAATACTGGCAATCATAGATGCAGTAATTAGTCAGCAAGATTTTTAGCAACGAAATGCAACGTCCATCGGGAGTATAACTATGACAAATCCCCGTTCCTTCGGTACTGCCAATTTGACTTTCTTTTCGAGTCGATTTTGAGCCACTGCTCGCACACGATGCATCGTATTTCGCCGCATCCGCTAGAATTGACAACTTACGCTGGATGATTGGAAGTTGCGTCATTTAAATCCTGATGCTGCTCTGCATCTTCTCCAATAAACTTCCCGAAAACCTCTTGGACTATCATTACGTTCGACTTAGGGAACATCTTCCCAAGGTTCACCTAGCAATAATGGCTGGAACTATCCTCGCTGGCTCTTGCAGCGAAAACGACCGACTTTAAAAGATCGCTTTGAAGCGTGTTTCGTTGTTCTGCCGGTGGTCCGACTTCGCCAGTTGCGAAACGAAGATGGCTTGAGATTTTTTCGCATCAGCTTGATAACCTCGCCTGGTTCCAACCCAAACTGAACCTTTATTGCATCAAAGGTGGTTCGATCCTCCCAGGCCATTTGAATGATGCGATCTGTTTGAGCGACGTTCAAATTAACGTGACTCATGCTTCGAGCCTCAAATTGTTAGCGACTGCCACACGACGACGCACCTTCCCTTGGCGTCGACACCGCTCGCTGCAGTGCTTCACATCGTCCCAAACCCTCGACCATTTTCTTCTCCAAGTCATTGAGCGACTGCAAACGGCACATGTTTTTTCCGGCAAATTTTCTTTTCTCATTTCCCACGGTTCTCTAATCGAGGTTTTTCAAATTACTGAAGAGATTGAAGAAGGCAGTCAATTTGGCTAATTTAATTCCACTGAAAAAGCACGATGAGCCGCCTCGGAATCTGGATAACCGCAAGCAACATGCCGCTGCAACAGCTCTCTGCAGCAAGGAACCCCATGTTTTCAAGTGTTTTAACTAAAAACTACTGTTATGACAGTTTGAAAATGAAGTTTGCCCCGTAATCTAAAAATCGAGCGGCGAACCGCAAAAAAATCTGGGCTCTGATGCCACCTCGGTCCGCTAGGCGCTTCTGAGTGGACGGCGGCGTCTACCGTTCTTGATATTTTCCTCTCGATTGAGTGTTACCTCCCACTGCGGTTAACAGTCTCAAGATAGTGTTCGGGTGTTATGTAACGGCTTCGACACACAATCAATTTGTTTTTAGCAGTGTCGACAACAAACGATGCTAATTCATTTAGTTCACATTGGAAAAGTAAAAGGAAGCAAACATGAGCTCAGAACACACGAAAAATTGGCCCGATTTGGCAATTGGTTTATACGACCGTCTTACTGGTAACAACGCCGAGATCACCTACGGTTTTGAAGAAATGCGGGTCCAAATTCCCAGCGGAACCGGCGCAGACGCCGAACATGCGGAGTGGGTACTTAACGGTTCTTTGAAAATTAGCACCAACGACAAGAGCGCTTCCCCAAAGTCTTAATGGCCGGCGAGATTGATGTCGCAATCGTCGGCCACAATGGCAAACTGGTGTTTTTAGGTGATCACGTTGTTTTTCGCTGTACTGATTACCTTTCGGCAGTGGCGTTTATGAGGACTCCAACTCCGAACTTGAGACCACTTGGCAAACTAATGGCGTTTTCTGAGACCGGTCTGAAAGTTCATATTGGAAATCGGAGACCAATAGAAATTTTCCCCAACCCTAACCGGATCGCTCGCTGGCTGAGCCCTAAAATTCGGGAGATCCTAAGTGGCGATTAATCGGGGAGCGGAACAAGAATTAAAGGGCGTTGGGCGGATGGTGAGTTTCGTTAGAGTTTTTTTGGGCGAAACCGAACTGTTGTCGTCAACGAACAGTTGAACTCCATCGCGCCCACTGCCCGACTTTCTTCGTAGGTGTTTTTGAATGTACGACCATTTTGTCTTTCGACTAACTTTACTTTTCGAGACGCCATTATTCTCACTGAATCTTTTCAATTCAGATCAAGCGATCTGCAACGAGTGACTGTCCAGCACAACTGCCAATTTACGTGGCCATTGAGCCTACTTCTTAATAGAAATCGGTCCGTTTGTCTTGTGAAGCAAATTGGACTGATAGTCTTTTCCAACAAAAACTGAAATCAGGATCG